>JAWWPL010000046.1:0-13041 GCA_033850605.1 Blastocatellia bacterium
CGCCAATACAACTCTGCGATCGATTGAAAAGGATCCCACGGATCGAATCGTCCGGTTTCATTTTTCCGGCACTGACGAACTGGGCCAGCATCAGGAGCGTACGCTGGTCGCGCAGTTGACGGGCCGAGCCGCAAACCTGTTCCTGATCGATCCCGGGGGCGTTATCACCCATCAGGTCCGCGCAGGGAAAGGTCCCGGTCAGACAATCGGCGAAGCCTACCAAAAGCCGCCAGCGACAGCTGGACAGCATTCAAAAACCACCGAGAGCGAATTATTGAAAGCGATTCGCAGCGGTCAGCACGCATCGGCGTCCGCGGCCGCGGATTCTTACTTCAGTTCCCTACTGATCAAACAAACTTTCGACAACCGCGCCGCGGCCGCCCGCGCCGAATTGCGAAAGAGGATTTCACATCATCAAAGGTTAATTAAACAGCTCCAACGGGATTTAGCCGGTCACGCCAACGCCGAGGCCCACAAACGTCTGGGTGATCTTTTGCTGTCGAACCTAAGTACGGCCAGAAGAGAAGGAAGACGACTCTTCCTGGTGGACCACTTTGCGGCCGACGCGGGCTCGGTCGAGATTGAACTTGATGAGCACTCGACGCTTCCGGAAGAAGCTGAGCGCCGCTTTGCGCTCTACTCGCGCTCGAAGCGGGCAGTGAAGCAAATCACTTTGCGTCTCGAGGCAATTCAAACTGAGTTAGACGCAGTCAATGCTCAATCCCGGGCTCTGGAAAAAATCATAGCCGAACGCGACGAAACAGCCCTGCTAAAGTTTACTGAGAAAAAAGCTGCTCCGACGGCGCGCGCGCGCGGATCAAAGAGCGAGAAAAAAATTCCCGGCACTCGCAGTTATCTTTCTTCGGATGGTTTTGAAATCCTGGTGGGGCGAACCGCGCGCGACAATGATTATCTAACCTTCAAGGTGGCGAAGCCGAACGACCTTTGGTTGCACACCGGCGATTACTCCGGCTCACACGTCGTCGTCCGCAATGCCACTCGCAAAGATGTTCCTCATCGGACACTCCTCGAAGCTGCCCAACTGGCGGCTCAGTTTTCCCAGGCGCGCAAAGATCCGAAGGTTGATGTGCACTACACCCAGCGCAAGTTCGTCTCGAAACCGAAAGGCGCAGTTCCCGGTCTGGTGAGAATGATGCGCTTTAAGAACATAACGGTGGAGCCAAAGGAAGGCGTAGAACGAATTTGAAATGGCGTTTCAAACCGCCGGCCAGGGTTGCGTTAACGTCCCGCATCATGGGAATCAAGGAGCAGTTCTACTCGAAACGTGGTTCCCTTCCCCGGTTCGGTTTCAACCGCAATGTCTCCACCATGCAGCTCGACGATTTGTCTGACGATGGACAAGCCCAAACCCGTCCCGCGTTTTTTGGTGGTAAAGAATGGTTCGAACAAACGGGCTTGCGTCTTGGCATCCATCCCGGTGCCGCGATCAGTAATCAGAATGCGCACCAAGCCGCCATTTCTGCGGGCCGGTGCTTCAATCGATTTCGATCGATCGTCGGACTCGACCAGTTCCGTAGTGATTATCACCGGCGACCTGGGCGCGCTGGCGTCGATGGCGTTGCCGATTAAGTTCACAAAGACTTCACGCAATTGTTCTTCGTCACCAATCCCACGAATCGGAGCGGCGGCAAAATTCTTTTCCACCAGCGTCTGTTTCTCCCGGACACGATCGGCTACCAGATCCAGACTCGAATCAATCAACTCATGCAAATCAAACTCCGACGCGTCCAACTGGCGGCGCCGCGAAAACTGAGTGACGTCAACCACGAGTTTGTTCAAGTGGTCGATGCCGCGTTGGACCAGCGCCATCGTCTTCAAAGCGTCCGCGGTCACCATGTACTCGCTCAACATTTCGATTCCCAGCCGGATGCTGCCCAGTGGGTTCTTGATCTCGTGCGCTAGTTGCGCGGCGGCCTCGCCTACGGCGGCCAGGGCTTCGCCCCGTCGTAAAGCGGCCTCGGACTTGGCTGCTTCGGTCACATCCACCAGAGTCAAAATCTGGCCATGCTCGAGATCGATCTCCAGTGGCGACGAATAAACGTCAAAGGTCCGCTCAGCTCCGTTCTCGCTCAAATTCCAACGGCCACGATAGGTCGCCGCTTCGACGTGTGAAGCAGTCGCCGATTCCAGCAACCTGGTGCCCTCGGGCGAACCGACCTGATCGTGGATCGAAGCACCAATCGTCGCCCCTGGAAAAATATTGAGGAACGCCGCGTTCGCACTGCGGATGCGATCCCTTCGATCAATGGCGGCGATGGCGCTGACCATTCCTTCCAACATTTGATTGCTGAATTCACGCTCACGACGCGCGGCTTCGGTGCTTTGTTTGGTTTGGAGAAAGCGGCGCTGCACTTGCCAGATCGTTGCCACCGCTACTCCCAAACCCGCCAGCAGTGCAAACAGATTCCAGGTTCGAATGGAACGAATGGCCGCCCTCTGCTTCGCGTCGGCTTGCACAAATACCTGTTGCTCTTCGGTCGCCGAGTCTTCGATGAGCTTGTTTAGTTCGAGGTCGACATCGCGAAACCGTGCAAAACCCTCCTGCAGATATCGATCTTTGTCTTTAGTGGTTTCAATATAGATGGCGAGACCGTCCCGGAACTTCCGCCAATTCGGCAAGGCGCCGAGCGGAACATGATCCACTTGCGCCAACAGATTGATCACTTCGTTGCGGGCTGAATCCAGACGCAAATCGAAAGGTGGGGACAGCTCGCGCCGGGCGTTTGCTTCCATGCGCCGGCGAGCTTCGTTATCGAGCTTAGTTAGCGACACGCGCAGTTTCAGCAATAACCCGGCCCTGGTTGCATGCTCGTGTTCGAGAGCCAGAGCGGTACTACTGGTGTCTTCCAAACGACGCACACTCAGACTACCCAGCACCCAAATCAGCAGTAACAAGAGTGCGAACCCGGCGACCAGCGGCAGCAGAGTCGGATCGAGCCGCGACTCTTTCTTGCCGCCGCTGGCGGGTGGCAACACGCGTCGATAGACGACTTCGCCATCGGACTGCTGATCTGGTTTCTGCTTTGGCGCCATTGCTAGATCAAACAATAGGTCGAATTCGACCTATCTTAAAACTGCTTATTGCTTTTTCGCGTCCATCCAATTGTCGCCGATACCGGTCTCCGCTATCAAAGGGACGTCAATTCTAACCGCTTGCTCCATCTCTCGCTTTAAGGTCGCGGCAACTTTGTCCGCTATGTCTGCTGAACACTCGATCAGCAACTCGTCATGCACCTGCATCAGGATTTTCGCGTCCAGGCCTTCGCGGCGAAAGGCATCTTCGACGTGCAGCATCGCGATTTTTACGATGTCACTCGCGGTGCCCTGAATCGGCATGTTGATCGCTTCGCGCTCGGCCGCGCGGCGAATATTCGCGTTGCGATCATTGATGCCGGCCAGCGGACGAATGCGTCCGTAGAGAGAACGCACATAGCCGTGCTCGCGCGCCTGCACCGGGATCTCGTCCATGTAACGGCGCACACCTTTGTAGGTCGCATAGTAATCATCTATTACCTTGCGTGCTTCCTGTCGCGAGATGCCGACGCGTTGTGACAAACCCCAGGGCTCGATCGCATAAGCAATCGCGAAGTTCACGATCTTGGCAAAGCGCCGCGCTTCTTTCAGCTCTTCATCCGTCTTCGCATTAAAGACCAGACGGGCCGTACGCGAGTGAATGTCTTCGCCTTTCTGAAAAGCATCGAGCATCACTTCATCGCGCGTGATATGGGCCAGCAGACGCAATTCCAGCTGTGAATAATCTGCCGAGATCAATTTGTTGCCGCGCTCAGGAACAAACGCGCGCCGGATGCTGCGTCCCAGCTCGGTGCGAATCGGAATGTTCTGCAGGTTGGGATCGCTGGATGATAGCCTCCCCGTTGCGGCCACAGTTTGATTCAGCTGACCGTGAATGCGTCCATCCGCCGCGATTTGATGAGGCAACGCGTCGGTATACACGCTCTTCAATTTATCGAGTTCACGATACTCGATGATCAGCCGCGGCAGTTCGTAGGTTTGGGCCAACTCTTCCAGCACGGCTTTGCTGGTCGAGACGCGGCCCGTGGAAGTCTTCCGTCCTGAGACTATATTCAGCGATTCAAAGCATTCGGCCACCTGTTTGGGCGAGTTGATGTTGAATTCGCGGCCGGCGAGCTGGCAAATCTTATCCGTAAGCTTCGCCAGTTCCTCACCCAGGTGATGAGACAATTCATTTAGCACGTTGAGATCAACGCGAATGCCGGCCTGCTCCATTCGATAAAGCATGGGGGCGAGCGGCAGTTCGATTTCGCGGTAAATGCTGCCGAGATCTTTCTCGTCGATTCGCTGATGCAAAACGCGCGCAACCTGGGCAGTCAAGTCCGCCACTTCGGCCGCTTGCCATCCGCCTTCGCTCCAGCCGTCATAGGGCGGGCCGCCGCCTTCAGCTCCCACCGTTTCGCGCGCCAAATCAACTAGCTCATACTTGCTGCGCGTGGGGTCGAGGACATAAGCGGCGATCAGCGTGTCATCAGTGACACCGGCAAGGTCGACACCCAGCGGCGTCAGCAAAGCTGTGGCCCGCTTCACGTCGTGAACAGATTTTTCAATCAGACCGTTGCTCAGTAACTCGTGCATCGCCTCCAGCGCCGAATCTTTTCCTTCAACAAAATTATCGAGATCGACAAACGACGACCTGCCCGGATGCGGCGCGAAGGCGATGCCGTGTGCGTGTCCATCGTGCATGCTCTGCTGTTGACCGGCGCCTGGCGGCGACGAATTTGAAATGGCTAATCCGATATGTTCGGCCTGCCACAACTGCTGTATAAGCGCGTCGAGTTCCGTCCGGTTGCGGATCATGGAATAGGTGCGCTCGCCGGCAACCTTTGCCCCCGCCACCGCGCCGTCGGCAAATTCATTTGTTAGCGCCGTGAACTCCAATTCGCGGAATAACTCGTAAGCCGCGACGCGATCAGGTGGACGTCTCTCCAGTTGATCCAGATCGAGGTGTACGTCGACATCCGTCCTAATGCGCGCCAGTTCGCGCGATTGGCGAATCAGCACGGCATTGGTCCGCAGCGACTCGCGATAAGTTTTGTGTTTGACCTCTTGCCAGTGATCGAGAGCGTTTTCGATCGAACCGAAGGTCTGAATCAGCTGCACTGCGCCCTTCGATCCAATTCCCGGCGCGCCCGGAATGTTGTCGACCGAATCACCCATCAAACCGAGCAGGTCGACGATCTGGGTGGCGTTGACTCCGAACTTCTTTTCGACCCAGGCTTCGTCGCACCATTCAATCTGCGGCACCGGCTCTTTGCGTCTGACAATCTGCGAATTCTGCCGCATGCAAACAATTAACGGATCACGAACTAACTGGCACATGTCTTTGTCGTTCGAGACGATTACTGATTGCAGATCCTGATTTGCAGCCTGGATTGCGAGCGCGCCAATTACATCGTCGGCTTCGAATCCCGGCACGCTGATCATGGGCACGTTGTAGGCTTCACAGAGCCGCTTGATGTAAGGCATCTGCGAAGCCAGATCATCTGGCATCTGCTGCCGGTTGGCTTTGTAATCGCTGAACGTCTCGTGCCGAAAAGTTTTTTCGCCTGATTCGAAAACCGCGGCGATATATTTCGGCTGCTCGTCAGCAATCAGCTTCCGCAGCATGTTGGTGAAGATATAGACGGCTTGGGTGACCTGACCCTTTGAATTCGACAGCGGCGCCGCCCGATTGGCCATGGGCGCATAGAAAGCACGAAAGATGTGCGACATCGAGTCGATCAGAAAGACTCGTTCAGCCGGCTTAGTACCGGCAGGGGAACTCTTCGGTGGCATTATGGCGTCGATCATAGGGTGGTGCTTGGAGGGTGTCAATTTGCAGTCCCGATGTGAGGCGTTCGTATCTTCTTTGCGCCTTCAGATATTCTTTGCGCCTTTGCGCGAAATTTTCTAACGCGCGTAGCAGTTCTCGCAAAGGCGCAAAGCAATTGCGTAAGCCGCAAAGGTAACGCACAAACTTCGATGAGGTTAGTGGTATCGCTGCGTCGTGGGCGCTCACAACCGTAGCAACCGCGCCACATACTGGATCGCAATCGTTACACTTTTCCCCTACGCTTGCAGGGCATGCGGCTTGCTCCATAAGGTTCGCCCTAATTCCAACACTCACGAATGAAACAAACTAAACACGCCAGCGCACGCCAGACAACACTGGCCGAATCCGTGGAAGCTCGGGGCATCGGCTTGCACACTGCGGTGCCGGTCCAGGTAAGGCTGATGCCCGCGCCGCCCGACACTGGATATGTTTTCCGTCGCACCGATTTGGGAGGGTTTGAAATTCCCGCTACTGTCGAATCGGTCGCCCATTGCAGCTATGCGACGACATTGATGCGCACCGGTGTAATGCTTTCCACCGTCGAGCACCTTTTGTCGGCCTTACGTGGATGCGGCGTGGACAACGCCTACATCGAAGTCGACAACCTCGAAGTTCCGATTATGGACGGTTCGGCGGAAGCCTTTGCTGAGATGATCGAAAGCGCGGGCCTCGTAGATCAGCCGACGGCACGCCGTGCCCTGCTGGTGAGAGAGAGGGTTTCAGCAGTATCTGGAAACCGTCGCATCAGCATTGAACCAGCAGATGCTTTTGAAATCGATTGCGTGATCGACTTTCCGCATCCGTTGATCGGCGTCCAGCACCGCTCGGTTACTTTGGATAACGGTTCTTTTGCTCGTGAGATTGCGCCCGCCCGAACGTTTGGCTTTATCGAAGAAGTGGAAGCGTTGCGGCGCGCGAATCTAATTCGCGGCGGCTCTCTGGATAACGCAATCGTTTTGACCCGAGACGGCATGTTGAATGAAACGGGTCTGCGCTGGTCAGACGAGTTCGTGCGCCACAAGATTCTCGACATCATTGGCGACCTGGCTCTGCTGGGTATGCCGTTGATGGGACGTGTTACGGCCGAGCGCAGCGGTCACCTGCTTCATGCCGCGCTGATGGCCTCATTGCTGCGCAACCGCGCCGCGTGGGAGATTGTTGACTTACCTGCACCTCACGTAGCTGCGGCGGCGGAAGTGCCGGCTGCAGCCTCGCCTCAGAGATAGTCATCTTTCAACTTTACTAAGACTTCGTTGTGCAGTTTCGTGTGATTTCGTGGATCGAATCTCTGCTAGCGCAGGAGCTATCCACGAAATCACAGGAAAACTACGAAACAGAAAACTCATCTTCAGTGTTTCTTGCAATAAGGCTTAGGAATCTCTCGCGGATTCCGGCTGAGAGCTGAATCACTAGCCCTACGACGGTTCTGAACTCACGGACCTCTCTGCTAGAATCAAAACGCGACAAACGCACTGACGGATATCGGCATCCAAGGTTGCGATTACTTACTGGAGGCATCTTGCTTTGACTAAATATCGCGTAATGTTCGCCCTACTTTTCGGCCTGGCTTTGGCATTTGCTACATCGACGCGCGTGCCCGCGCAGCCGAGAACCGGGACCGGGGTCCAGGAAACGGAAGACGAATACAAGGTCACCACTTACAAACGATTCGTCGAGAATCGCGAACCCAATCCCGGCGCTGCTTATCAGGCTGCCAAGGATTACCTGGCAAAGTACAACAAGGAAGACGATCAGTACACGCGCTATTTGAGACAGTGGGTTAGCGCGTTCGAAAAAGACGAGCGCCAGGACACGCTGTTGCGTTCGATCTATGGTGAGAAGAACTATGCGGCTGGTTTTGGATTGGCAAAGCAGGTGCTGGCGGATGATCCCGACGACGTAAAGGCACTGATTGCTCTCGGCTATGGCGGCTATCTCGCGACCACGAATGCAAAAACCGAAACTTTCAATGCCGACTCAGTCCGGTATGCACAGAAAGCAATTCAATTGCTCGAGAGTGGTAAGACGCCGGATGCCTGGGAGCCGTTTAAGAGTCGGGAAGACGCGGTCGCTTCCTTGAATTATGCGATCGGCTTTATCGAGTTGAAGCCGCGCCCGGAAGAAGCCATTGGCCGCTTTATCAAGGTCATCCAGATCGATTCTGACCTGAGGAAGACTCCATCACCTTACTTCCTGCTCGCCGGAGCGTACGAGAAGGGGCCTTATCAAAGACTGTCGTCCGATTACAGCAAGCGCTTCGCAAACCAGCCCGAGAGTCCTGAGAGCAAAGCAGCGCTCGAGAGCATCAACAAGGTGATGGATCGGATCATCGATGCCTATGCGCGCGCCGTCGCACTCGCCGGAAACAATCCGCAATATCAAGTGGGTAAAGCTGAGTGGACCAAACAGCTGACGACCCTCTACAAGTTTCGGCATGAGAACTCTGACGCCGGGCTGAGCGCCTTCATTGCGGGTGTGCTGGCGACGCCGATGCCGCAACCATAAGGCAAAAGAGTGGCACAGACTTCAGTCTGTAATTTCATTCGGCCGACAATCACAGACTGAAAGTCTGTGCCACTCCTGCCTTGACAAGCCATGGCGAATCCTTAGAATCAAAACTCGTTGAAAAAGCGGGAGTAGCTCAGTGGTAGAGCATCGCCTTGCCAAGGCGAGGGTCGCGAGTTCAAATCTCGTCTCCCGCTCCAATCTCAGGAATGAGGGCGGAAGAATGAAGAATCAGTTTTCAGTTTTCGGTTTTCAGTGTTGCAGCCGCTAAATCGCGGTTCGGCGGAAAACTGCAAACTGAAGACTGGAAACTCTTCATCCTTCCGCCTTCATCCTTTATCCATCCTTTCGGGCGGCGTAGCCAAGTGGTAAGGCAGAGGTCTGCAAAACCTTTATTCATCGGTTCGATTCCGATCGCCGCCTCCAAAACCTCAATATATTCAATAGTCTGCGAGCGACACAGTTAGCTGCCGACTTTCACGAGTATCACTCTTGTATCACTACCTTGCGAGTTGCCTCCGCACAGTCGTCCTCGTCAATGTTAGTTGCTAGTTGCGTTCGTGCAACCATGCGCACGGTATTTCCAATAAGGGCTCGGCCGATCGTGCCAAGACATCCACCCGCACAACTTTTCCGCTCTTAGAGCGCCGATCGAGGCACGGCGTCGTCTACTATTGAACCGCGATTAACCAGCCAATCTTCCGAACGTTCGATTTGTCAAAGTTGGCACACTCTGACCGGTTGCGATAGTCTGTGTGCGTCGCGATTACCAGGGTGAACCGGGCGAGTATTTTTCTTATTTAGTTGGACTCAAATTGCACCCGCTAACATGACACCGGAACGTTGGCATCAAGTTAAGGAGTTGTTTGACTCGGCTCTTCAATGCGAGCCGGAGCAGCGATCTATCTTTCTCTCGCGTGCGTGCGGCGAAGATGAATCGCTCCGTAGAGAAGTCGAGTCGCTAATCGCCTCGCATGGAAAGGATGGGAGCTTCATGGATTCGCCGGCATACGAAGCGGCGGCTGAATTGTTAGTAGATGAGAATTCAGAATTGAAAGCCGGACAAACCATCGGCCATTACGAGATTCTTTCCACGCTGGGCAAAGGCGGCATGGGCGAGGTCTATCTTGCTCGCGATACCAGGCTGGATCGCAGAGTCGCTCTCAAGTTTCTTCCGCCTTATTCCACAAGGGACGAAGACAAGTTGCGTCGCTTTGAACAGGAAGCGCGCGCCGCTTCTGCTTTGAACCATCCGAATATTCTTACAATTTATGAGATTGGAGAAGTGGATGGGCGTCGGTTCATCGCCACCGAGTTCGTTGATGGCGAGACACTGCGGCGGCCGATTGAGGCTGGCCCACTAAAGGTCAGCGAGGCTCTCAGTATCGCCGAACAGATCGCTTCTGCGCTGGCCGAAGCGCATGCCGTTGGCATTATTCATCGCGATATCAAGCCTGAGAACATCATGCTGCGGCGCGATGGCCTCGTGAAAGTGCTCGACTTCGGCCTGGCAAAGTTGACTGAGCCGAAAGAGACTGGGCCGGAGGATTTGACGCGCGCTTTGGTAAAGACCGGTTCTGGCATTGTGATGGGAACAGTCACCTACATGTCACCAGAGCAAGCACGTGGATTGACGGTCGATGCCCGCACCGACATCTGGAGCCTCGGCGTCGTGCTCCACGAAATGATTGCGGGCCAGTCGCCGTTTGCGAACCCAACGATGAGCGACGTGATTGCCGCCATTCTGCGTTCCGAGCCAGTGCCGCTCGGCCAGTACGAAGTGCCAGCGGAGTTGGAGCGAATTGTGAGCAAGGCGCTTCAGAAGGAGCGGGAGGGACGCTATCAAACGACCAGGGAATTGTTGGCCGATCTGAAGAGGTTCAGACAGCGGCTGGAGATTCAGGCTGAGATGGAACGCGCTGGCGCCGTGGCGACTCTTGAATTCGTAAAACTTCCTACGAGTCGCGAGCCCCCGCTTTTCGTTGGTCGTGAGGCGGAGATGAAGCGTCTCGAGGAGTGCTTGCGCGAGGCCTTCAATGGTTCTGGCCATTTGATCTTTCTCACTGGGGAGCCGGGCATCGGCAAGACCGCACTCGCCGACGAACTTTTGCTCCGCACCCGGCGGCAGCCCGCATCGCTTATCGTGTGCCGCGGCCGCTGTGTTGAGCAGTACGGCACGGGCGAAGCCTATCTGCCCTTTCTTGACGCGCTCGGCGCGCTCCTCGCCGGTCCCGGCCGCGAGCGCGTCATGAGTGCTTTGCGGACTTATGCGCCGACCTGGTGTTTACAGTTCCCGGCGGCTTTCGCCTCGAGCGGCGCGCTGGAGCAACTTCAGCTCGAGACGATTGGCGCAACCAAAGAACGCATGCTGCGCGAGATGGGTGACGCGCTCGGAGCCTTGGCCGCCAGTTCGCCGTTGATTCTCCTGCTCGAAGACCTCCACTGGGCTGATCCATCGAGCGCCGACCTGCTGAACCATCTTTGCCAGCGCCTCGAAGGACAACACCTGCTCATCGTCGGCACCTTCCGGCCAGAGGATCTGGAACGTAGCGATCATCCGCTCAAAACTTACCGGTTGGAGATGCTATCGCACAAACTGTGCGAGGAAATCGCGCTCGGCTTGCTAAGCGAAGAGCAGGTGGCGAGCTATCTTGATGCGCGGTTTGCGCCGAACGACTTCCCGCGCGAGCTGTGCGCGCTCATCCAGGGCAAGACTGAAGGCCATCCTTTGTTTGCGACCGGCCTCGCGCAGTTCCTCGCCGAGTGCGGCGACATCGCCAGAGTCAATGAGCATTGGACGCTCACGCGCCCGGTCGCGGAGATGAATGTAGAAGCGCCGGAGAGCGTGCGCAGCATGATCCGCAAGAAGATTGAAGCGCTGGATGAAGAAGACCGGCGGGCGCTGCAATATGCGAGCATCGAAGGTGAAGAGTTTCTCTCGACCGTGCTGGCCCAGTTGCTCGGCGTAGAGGAGCTGGAGGTAGAGGAGCGGCTTGCTCGCCTCGATAAAGTGCATCGTTTGATCGAGACGCGCAGCGAAGAAGAACTGCCCGATGGCGCCCTGGCAACGCGGTATCGCTTTGCCCACGCGCTCTATCAAAATTTTCTCTATGACGAGTTGGTCAGCAAGCGCCGCGTCTTGCTCCACCGCCAGGCGGGCGAGCAGTTGCTGCGGCATTACGGCGAGGAGGCGTCACGCATCGCGGCACAATTGGCCATGCACTTCGAGCGCGGGCGGGACTACGGTCGGGCCATCGAATACCTCATCCAGGCGGGCGACAACGCCACCCAGCGCTACGCCAACGCCGAGGCTGAAGGGCGCTACAGCCGCGCGCTGCGCTGGGTTGAGAAACTTCCGGCGGAGGAACAGGCTGAAAGGTATGTTTGTCTCTACCAGAAACGCGGCACGGTCAACCGCGCCCTTAGCCAGTTCGACCGGGCGGTGGACGACTTCACACAGATGCTCGATCAGGCGCGCGCGATGGGATCCCCTGCGCTCGTAGGTGGTGCGCTCAATGCGCTCGCCAACACCTTGTTCTTTGCCCACCGTCTGGATGAGATGGCAGTACGGGCCGGAGAGGCGTTGCGCGTAGCTGAAGGTTCGGGGAATGAGGCACTCAGGATCGAGGCGTTAACGATCATGGCGCAGACGCATTACGGTTTGGGAACCCTGGCCGAAGCCAGAGCACTGCTCGATGAGAGCATCCGTGTGGCGAGGGCCCTCAACCACAAGCCGACATTGCTCGGCGGGCTGGCCTGGCGCGGGAATGTCCACTTCTTTCAGTCGGAATACGAACGCGCCGAAGAGATGCTGAGCGAGGCTCTGAGCCTCAGCTCAGAGCTACGCAATGGGTTCATGGTGCCCTTCTGTCTTTTCTTTCTCGGTCTGACCAGAGGGAACCTGGGACGGATGTCGGAGGCGCTAGCCACCCTCAATGAAGCCATCGAGCTGGGGCGGCGCAACGATGAGCTCTATCAGAAGTCGAAGGGGCCCAATAGCATCGGGTGGATTCACCGCGAGCTGGGGGATTTCGACCACGCCATCGAGCACGACCGAGCAGGTGTTGAGATCGCGCGCCAACATCAGGTCCTGGAGGCCGAGATTAACTCGGTGATCAACCTGGGCTGTGACTACACGCAGCAAGGTAAGCGTGAAAAGTCGCCTCCGGCCTTTCGCGAGGCTGAAGCCCTGCTGGAGCGTGATGAGTGGATGCGCTGGCGCTTCAACCTCCGCCTCCAGGCCGGGCAGGCAGAGTACTGGCTCGCGCAAGGGAATCCGGAGCAGGCTAAAGAGTATGCTCGGCGGCTGCTTAAGAGTGCCAGTCACTACGAGGCGCCCAAGTACATCGCCGTTGCGCACAAACTACTCGCCGAGGTGGCTATCGCGCGTGGTGATCTGACGGCGGGAGAGACACAGCTCAACGCCGCGCTCGAGCAATTGCGTGAGTTTCCCGCGCCGCTCGTCGCCTGGAAAATCTACGCTGGGCTTGGCCGCCTGCGCTTGCAGATGGGCGAGGGCGCAGCAGCGCGCGAAGCGTTTGCTCAGGCAAGTAAAATCGTCGGGCTAATCGCAGCGAATGTGACTGATGAAAAGCTGCGAGCCACATTCCTGAACTCCGCTTTGGTGAGAGAGGTCTTAAAAGGTTCAGCGGCTTGAACGCTGATGG
>JAWWPL010000086.1:0-4823 GCA_033850605.1 Blastocatellia bacterium
TTATCCAGAACGGACTGAAGGCCGGAGAAACCGTGATGGTCGACGGCACCCAGAAAGTTACACCGGGGGCCACCGTGGCGCCGAGACCATTTGCTGGAACGTTGGCAGCGAATAACTAACCCGCGTAGCGGCTGCAAAATATGAAGTCTCGCAAAGTCGGTTCGGTGACGGTTGACGCTACGGAGTGGCGAAAATGTTTATAGACACAGCCAACGTAAGTAATCGGGCGCTCTGTAGAAGCGCAATGATGTCTCTGTCGCCCATGAATGGCTCGGACGATCAAAAATCGATTTCCGTTTTCTATAAACATCTCGTCCCTACGGGACAAGGAACCAAGGCTAGGGAGCGCACTCAGGCAATGGGTACTGATCAATGATCTCAACTTTTTTCATTAAGCGGCCGATCATCGCGATGGTAATCTCCATCGTAACTGTCATCCTGGGTGTTCTGGCGCTGCGCGGACTGCCATTGGCCCAGTTCCCGCAAATCGTGCCACCGCAGATCAATGTTTCAACAACTTACACGGGCGCCGACGCGGTCACTATTGAGCAATCGGTTTCAGCGCCGATCGAGCAACAGGTCAGTGGCGTGAAGGGCATGCTTTATATGCTCTCGACCAACGCCAATGCCGGCACTGAAAACCTGGCCGTTACCTTCGACATCAGCACCGATCCAGACATCGACCAGGTGAACGTCCAGAATCGAGTATCCCAGGCCTTATCGAGTCTCCCGACGGATGTGAGCCAGTATGGCGTTACTGTCCGCCAGTCGACCGGCAGTCCCATGATGCTGATTTCGCTCTATTCACCCAATAAGAGCTATGACTCGCTGTTTCTTGCGAACTACAACAACATCAATGTGGTGGACTCCCTATTCCGGGTGCCCGGCGTAGGCGATGTCACTGTTTTTGGATCCACACAATACGCTATGCGCGTCTGGGTCAAGCCGGACGTGTTGGCCAAGCTGGGCATCTCCGTAACCGATATCGCTAATGCGGTGCGACAGCAAAGCACTGTTAATCCTTCAGGGCAGGTGGGCGCGGAGCCGGGCCCGCCGGGCAAGGAAATGACCTACACGGTCAGTTCGCAGGGACGCCTGCAGACACCGGAAGAGTTCGGGCAGATTGTCGTCCTGGAGAAACCAGACGGATCGATCGTACGACTGAAGGATGTCGCGCGGATTGAGCTCGGTGGCCAAAGTTATGCCCAAAGATCGCGCCTGGGAGGCCAACCTTCTTCCACTATCGGAGTTTACCAGGCCCCTGGTTCGAACGCGTTGGCTGTGGTTAACGGTGTCAAGGCTGCGATGGCCCAACTCAAGACGAGGTTTCCTGACGACCTCGATTACGCGGTCACGCTCGATACGACGCAGGCAGTGACCCAGGGAATCAAGGATATCATCACCACTCTGATCATCGCCGTGATCCTGGTCATTCTTGTTGTCTATCTCTTTTTGCAAAACTGGCGAGCGACACTGATCCCGATGATCGCGGTGCCGGTATCGCTCATCGGTACCTTTGTCATTTTCCCGTATCTTGGATTCTCGATAAATACGTTGTCGTTGTTCGGCCTGGTGTTAGCGATCGGTCTGGTCGTGGATGACGCGATCGTGGTAGTGGAAGCGGTTGAGCGTCACATTGAGGAGGGATTGAGCCCGCGCGACGCGACAATCCAGGCGATGAAAGAAGTCTCTGGCCCAGTAGTGGCGATAGCCCTGATCCTCTCGTCGGTGTTTCTGCCGATCGGATTAATGGGCGGAATACAGGGGAGCCTGAATAAACAGTTCGCGTTTACCATCGCCATTTCCGTGCTGTTGTCGGCCTTCAATGCTCTGACACTCTCACCGGCCCTGGCCGCGTTACTTCTCCGACCGCGAAAAGAATCGAAAGGTCTGCTGGCGCGGTTCTTCGGCGCTTTCAATCGTCTGTTCGAGAAAGCAACGCACGGCTACGTTAACTTAAGCCATGCTTTGATTCGCAAATCGGCCATCGCCGTTCTGGTTCTGGTTGGCTTTGCGGTAGCTACCGGTGTCCTCGGTTACCGGCTGCCCACAAGCTTTCTGCCCACCGAGGACTATGGCTACATGTATGTGAATGTTCAGCTGCCGCCGGCAGCATCCATGGAGCGGACCGATCAGGCGTTGAAAAAAGTGGAAACGATTCTCGGCAAGACAGCGGGAGTCCAGTACTACACCACGGTAAGCGGGTTCAGCAATTTATCTCGGGTCTCGGCAAGCTATCAGGGGTTCTTCTTTATCGCGCTGAAACCGTGGGCCGAACGCACGACGTCTCAGCTACAAGTCCAGGGAATCGTGGATACTCTGAACAAGCAAATGGCCGCCGAGGTGCCGGAAGCCAACTGCATCGCCCTAATGCCGCCCGCCATTCCGGGGTTAGGCAATGCGGGCGGATTCTCGATGTACCTTCAGGACCGCAGCGGCGGAACCGTTCAGTTCTTAGATCAGAACGTGCAAAAATTTCTCGAGGCGGCGCGTAAGCGCCCCGAACTAACGGGCGTCACTTCCCAGTTCAACTCCTCGGTACCCCAAATCTACGCCGACGTGGATCGCGATAAAGTCCTTAAGCAGGGCGTAGCGATCAGCGACGTGTATCAGACGCTGCAAGCTTATCTAGGCGGTCTATACCTGAATCAGTTCAATCGCTTTGGCAGGCAGTGGCGGGTGTTCCTGCAGGGTGAAGGAGACGAACGTCTGACGGCGGAAGACATCAAGGGTTACTACGTGCGCAACAACGACGGCAATATGGTACCGCTGTCCGCGCTCTTGACCACCAAGCCGATCACGGGCCCTGAGTATACAAATCGCTTTAATCTCTTCCGTGCTGCCCAGGTGATCGGAAACGCGGCGCCCGGTTATAGCTCCGGACAAGCATTGGCTGCTCTGGATGAAGTTGCCCGAACCACATTGCCTCCCGAGATGGGCTACGATTGGGCCGATCTCTCTTACCAGGAGACTAAGGCGTCCGGTAGCGCGACTAGTGCGTTTGCGCTTTCGCTGGCCTTCGTGTTTCTGATTCTCGCAGCGCTCTACGAAAGTTGGTCGCTCCCGTTTTCAGTTTTGTTGTCTGTCCCGGTCGCCATACTGGGGGCGTTCATTGGGTTGATGCTGCGTGGCTATGACCTGGATATCTACTCACAGATCGGCCTGATAGTTCTGGTCGGCCTGGGCGCCAAGAATGCGATTCTAATAGTCGAGTTTGCCCGCGATGAATTAACCAAGGGCAAACCGCTCATCGATGCCACCCTGGAAGGGGCACGACTTCGTCTGCGACCGATTCTGATGACTTCGTTCGCCTTCATAGCGGGCTGCGTGCCGTTGTGGATCGCCTCCGGCTCAGGCGCAGCGGGACGGCGGATTCTGGGTACGGTGGTCATCATGGGAATGCTGGCAGCCAGTTGCCTGGGCATTTTCCTGATTCCGCCAATCTTTTACGTGATCGAAGGACTCTCGATGAGATTTGGCAAGCGGGAAGAAACAAAAGGCGATTCATCGCATCCCGAGCCGGCGACGATAGTAGGAGATTGAGATGAAGCAGGCGTTGGTGGGATCTTTATATCGGCCCTTCATGTCAGCTCGTGTGAGTTCGTGGATCGTCTCTCTTTATGGACGGCAGGAAACGATCCACGAACTCACACGAAACAAACTCGAACACTTCAGACCGCAATCGGCTTGGACTCGAGAGGAGCGGGCGGGACTATGAAAACGAAATTAATAACCGCGACGCTGGTCCTGAATTTATTGTCGGGCGCTGCAATGGGTCAAAAGAAATACGAGCGGCCTCCGATCAAAACACCGGATGAGTTTCGCGGGGCCGAGTCAACTTCTCCGGTGGACCCGAACTCGATCGGAGATCTGAAATGGTTCGAGGTTTTCCAGGACGAATCGCTGCAGAAGCTCGTGCACACGGCAATGATTCAGAACTACGATCTGCGTTTGGCTGTCGCCAGGATCAACGCGGCGCGAGCTAATGTTGGCCTCGCTCGATCGAATCAATTCCCGCAGTTCGACGCCGGCGCCGACCTCACTACCACTCGCACATCCGCGAACAGTGGAGCTGGCGCCCAAGCGGGGAACAGTCGCTCGTTCGGGGAAGTGGTTTTGAGTCTGCTGACTTTTGAAGTCGACCTCTGGGGCCGCCGGCGGCAACAAACAAAGGCCGCACGCGCGCAGCTGGCATCCAGCGAAGAGGACCGCAAGACAGTGACTACGGTTGTAGTGAGCGACGTCGCCACGAACTACTTCAACCTGCTCGAGCTGGACATGGAACTCGAAATTGCCAAACGAACCTTGAATGCCCGACAGGAGTCGCTGCGGATCGTTACAGCACGCCAGCAGGGTGGGCTCGCTACCATGTTGGAAGTGCGCCAGGCTGAAGAGTTGGTCTATCAAGCATCTCAAACTATCCCCGACACCGAACGGCTGATCGAACAGACCGAGAACCAAATTAATCTGCTACTCGGAAATAACCCTGGTCCGATTGCGCGTGGTGCTTCACTCGCCCAACAGAAAGAACTGCCGGCTGTCCCTACAGGTTTGCCCTCTTCGCTGCTCGAGCGACGCCCTGATATCAAATCGGCTGAAAAGCTTCTAATCTCCGAGTACGCTCTGGTCGCCGCTGCCAAGGCCGCTTATTTCCCGACTATCAGTCTTACTGGCGCCTTTGGATTTCAAAGCAATTCTTTGGCGAGTCTTTTTAGCGGCGCCAGCCGGGCTTGGACTTTCATTCCCCAGGTCACGCAACCCATTTTTACCGCTGGTCGACTTAAGTCGAATGTTAATTTTGAAAAGGCCCAGCGCGAGTACGC
>JAWWPL010000089.1:0-5733 GCA_033850605.1 Blastocatellia bacterium
TTTGCGCTCAGTGCGGACGGGACGTCCGCGCTCCCAGCCTTAAACAGAATGAAAGCAAAGGTTGCCATTAACTTGGAAACGACAATTTCACTTGAAGAGCAATTTCAGCTCGCCACTTACAGGAAAATGCCGATCGTCGCAGATCGCGGCGAAGGTGTCTGGATTTTTGCGAG
Organism: Blastocatellia bacterium; assembly: GCA_033850605.1. Classification (GTDB taxonomy): domain Bacteria; phylum Acidobacteriota; class Blastocatellia; order Pyrinomonadales; family Pyrinomonadaceae; genus UBA11740. The sequence continues at coordinate 174 of JAWWPL010000089.1, forward strand.
CAACGGCGATCGGTATCTTGATTTGTATGGCGGCCACGCCGTAGCCGGCACCGGTCATTGTCATCCGCATGTGGTGAAAGCGATTCGCGAGCAGACTGAGAAGCTGCTCTTTTATTCAAACCTGGTTTATTCGGAAGCCCGAGCCCGTGCGGCTGAAAAACTAGTTTCCGTCGCACCTGAACAACTAACGAAGGCTTTCTTCTGCAACTCGGGAACTGAAGCGAACGAAAACGCGATGCGCATGGCGCGCATGTCCACCGGCCGCGACGGCATCGTTACTTTCTCGGGCGGTTTTCATGGACGCACGGCCGATGCGATCAGTGCCACGTTTCTGGGCAAGTATCGCGAGATTGGCAAACCAAATGTGCCGGGCCACCGGCAGGCCGAGTTTGGCGACATTGATTCAGTGCGAGGCGTGGCGGACGAATCTGTCGCCGCGATCATGCTTGAACCAATTCAATCGATGGCCGGCGTTCGGAGCGCCGCGCCTTCGTTCTATCGCGCCCTGCGGGATCTGTGCGACGCTCGCGGCATCGTCCTGATTTATGACGAAGTGCAAACCGGAGTTGGGCGCACCGGGGAATGGTTTTTCGCGGGTAGCGGCGCGGGGGAGGGCGTTGTTCCCGATATCGTTACGCTGGCGAAGGCGCTTGGCAGCGGTGTACCCGTCGGCGCTTGCCTGGTTACTGAGAAGATAGCTTCGCACATCAAAGAGAATGATCTGGGCACAACGTTTGGTGGCGGGATGATAGCTATGGCTGCGGTGACTGCCACGCTGGAAGCGATTGAAAATGATCAACTGCTCGAGAACGTCCTGACGGTTGAAGCCTATCTACGCGAATGTTTGAAAGCAGTGGAGCAGGTGGTCAATGTTCATGGCCGCGGATTCCTGCTGGGACTGGAGTTTGCTGATGAGGCAAAGCCCGTTCACGAAGCTTTGCTGAAACATAAGATCATCACTGGCACTTCGAGCGATCCGAAAGTTCTGCGCTTGTTGCCGCCGCTATGCTTGAAGCGCGAAGAGGTTGATATTTTTGTCGCTGTTCTCGAACAGGTATTGACCGCGGATGAACGCGGATAGACGCGGATAAAGAGTAGGAAGTGTTTCGAAGGGGTTGATCCGCGTTCATCTGCGTGAATCCACGGTTAGTTTTCCCAATGACGGATTTCTTAACCACAGCTGAGCTAACTAAAGGCGCTCTTGAGCAACTGATTCAGTCTGCCTTGCGCTTCAAGAGCGGCGACGATCAGTCCAAGCCGCTCGCTGGTCGATCGGTCGCGCTGGTCTTTTTTAATCCCAGTCTGCGGACGCGCGCGTCGATGCAAATCGGAGTCTACGATTTAGGCGGAAACGCTGTGGTGCTTGAACAGGGCGGGACGAGCTGGACACTCGAACATCGCGAAGGTGCGGTGATGGATGCGGACAAGACTGAGCACGTCGCTGAGTTTGTACGCGTGCTCGGCCGTTATGCCGCGGCGATCGGAGTGCGGACCTTTGCGGCTTTGCAGAACTGGAACGAAGACCGCACTGATCCAATTCTCAAAGCCTTTGCCAAATACTCTGAGGTGCCAATTATCAATCTCGAGTCGGCGATGCACCATCCCTGTCAGGCCACCGCGGACATGATGACGATCCGCGAGAAGCTGGGCCAGGGCCGCAAGAAAGTCCTGCTGACATGGGCCTGGCATCCGAAACCGCTGCCGATGGCAGTGCCGAATAGTTTTGCTTTGGCCGCCGCACAGATGGGACATGATTTGACCATCGTCAGTCCCCCTGGGTACGAATTGGACGATGAGTTAATGGGAACAATTCGGCAGCAGGCGGCCTCGGCCGGCGGCAGTATTAATTTAAGCAACGACGTTAATGGAGCATTCGACGGCGTCGAAGTCGTCTATGCGAAGAGTTGGGGCGGCAAAGCGTTTTATGGCGCGCCGGAAAAAGATGTCGCCGAACGCCTGCAGTATCGCGGCAAATGGATCGTGGATGAAGCGAAGATGGCGCGGAGTAATAGCGCGCTCTTCATGCACTGTCTGCCGGTGCGACGCAACGTGATCGTGACCGACGCGGTGATCGATTCAGCATCGTCGGTGGTGATTGACGAGGCACAAAACCGGCTGCATGTGCAGAAGGCGATTATGGCAAAGTTGCTTGGCGGTTAGTTTCACGCAAAGGCGCCAAGAAAAACAAAAGGCGCAAAGAGAGCTAATCAGATCGAGATTTCTTTGCGGCTTTCGTTCTTCCTTCGCGCCTTTGCGTGAAACTAATTCTTACTTTAGAAGGCGACACGGGGGGAATCCCATGACCGACACGACTGAAGTTGGTAATCAATTGCGGCTCGACCTCTTGCGCGAAGCTCTGCCTTACATTCGGCGCTTCAAAGGCAAGACGTTTGTCGTCAAGTTGTCCGGCAAGGTCACCGAAGATCGCGTCGGGCTGATCTCTCTGGCTGAAGAACTCGCGCTGATGCACCAGGTCGGTATTCGCCTCTGCGTGGTGCATGGCGGCGGCAAACAACTAAGCGACCTTGCCAGGATCATGGGCGTAGAGCAGACAATTATCGAAGGCCGGCGGGTAACAGACGATGCCACCCTGGAAATGGCCAAGATGATTTTTGCCGGCAAGATCAATACGGTGATTCTGAGCGCGCTCAGGCACCGCGGAGTTGAAGCGGTCGGCTTGTCGGGCGTAGATGGAAACATCGTGCATGCCGAGCGCCGGCCGCCGAAAGAGATAATGAATCGCGAAACCGGCGAGAGTGAACACATCGATTTTGGTAATGTAGGCGACATCCTCGAAATTAATGCGCGTTTGTTGACGGTGCTGCTGGATCAGGGTTACTTGCCGGTGATTTCATCTCTGGGAGCAGACGCCGCGGGCACAGTCTTTAATATTAATGCCGATACGATCGCGTCCGAGATCGCTATCCAGCTCCAGGCTGAAAAGTTGGTCCTGCTCTCTGATGTCGATGGAATCTATCTTTGCGCCGGGGAGCCGGACACGAAACTGTCGCGCCTGACAGCGGATGAGGCGGAAGATCTGATTCGGCAGGGAAGCGCGACCGCCGGGATGATTCCGAAGTTACAAAGCATCGTCGAACTGCTGCGTCGCGGCGTTAAGAACGCCCACATCATTAACGGCACGGCACGGAACGCTTTGTTGGCTGAGGTGTTTACCGATAAAGGAACGGGCACGATGATCTCAGCTTAGCTGGCCGGAATTGACATGATTTACAAGATAGGGAAGGTGCAGAGGGTTTTCGTGCCGAATCTTTGTGCATTCTGTTAATCCGGTCCTCGGGGTTAGCTATCCAAGGGCGGACTTGGGCAAGTCCTTGTCGCGATCGAATGGCGGATCTTCGTGTGGCGGCATTTCCAGTTCGGGAAAATCCGCTTTCCATTCTGCGCGAGAGGCTTCATCAGCGAAATATTTCATATAAAGCTGCATGTCTTCTTCGCTGCCGCTGCCCAGCAGATCCAGTCCATAGACATAACCCGGGTTGTCAGGGAATAGCACAGCGTCTTCCCGCAGGCCGTCCTCAAACAGATAGGTATACAACTCTCGATCACTGAGATGATTGGTGTTGTGCAGATAGGCGCCGAGCGAAGCCATGCGATTGATAACTTCCCAGAGTCGGATGTGCAATTGCGCGTCATCGAGCGCTTCGGGCGGCGGTACGTCCTGCCCGGCATTTTCCAGCCACTGGAGCAAGCTGGTCGGTTCGGCAGTTTCAAACGCCAGGATGTGCTTCAGGAATTCTTCTTCCATGTCAGCCGACAATCCGGAATGATCTGAAAGGCCCTCGCCCAGCGTTTCGAGTTGGGCCTTTAGCTTTTCAATCCGCTTTTCCTGGTCGGGTTCGTCGTCAAAGTCGATCATGGCAGGTTCCTTTCTGATAATTGGATCCTTAATTAGGTTCAGTTTGAACGGGTAGAAGCCGGCGGCAGGCACATCCAGTCTGTCAGTCGTCTTCAGACGGCTTCGGTATTCTTCTCCGACTTTGAGAACCTCGTTGTATTTTGCAGGTGCCCATCACCGCGTCCCCGTGGCGAGTGGCCTCGAATAGCCCTTGTCCTTAGTCGTCCGGTTGCTCGAAGACCACCATCTTGCCGCGAAAATCAAATGTCACGAGATAGTCTTTGAAGAAGCCATTGCCGATGTTCACCTGAAATTTAGCTTTATCACGGCCGGTCCCTGCCGGCCAGAATGAGGCGGGCGCGGATTCGAGCGAAAGTCTGCCGATGCGGACTGACTTAAGCACGCCGGACTTACTTTCGTATTCGCCGTTGTAGCCGACGGACTTTTCCTTTGAGCCGTCTTGCGCCTGATCTTCAAGCCCGAGAATCGCGGCGCCTTCCGGCGTGAGCGCAAACGTTCCGCTCGACCCCGTGTCCAGTGTCGCCTTCAGTTTCTGTCCGTTGATGAAGACGGAATCGATTAGAACGCCGTTGTCGTAACGAAACGGCATGGCGATTTTATTCACCGTGTTTGGCTGATTCTGAATTCCAGCATAAGGGGACTCAGCGAAAAAACGGAGCTTCGACGCCGCATAGTCGATCTGAATTATACGGTCCTTGAGGAAGGTATAGCCCAACACACCGTTAATTGGCAGTTCAAGTTTGGCGGACAATTTTTTGAGATCAATCGCTCCAGCCGAGATGTCTTTAGCGACTATGGTTCCAACTTCGATAGACGGCAGCCTGGTCAGTTGGATCGTTTGGGCGTCAGGGCCTCCGCCGGTCGCCGAATAAGTTCGCGCGTCCACAGGCAGCCCCAATTCTTTGGCGGTGGCCAGGTCGATAGCCGAAGGATCGGTGTCGGTATCCAACAGCATACGGTAAGGACCTTTGCCCGCGATTTTGACCGTTACGACTATTTGGTTGTGCACGAATTCAAAAGGGACTTCGACGGGGCCCGTACGGCTCTGCGCATTTCCGCGGTCGGCTGCTCCAAACAGAAGCAGAATCGAGACGATGGCGAACGCTCCGCACGTAGCTCTTTTTCGGCGCTTTTTCCTGGGGGGCATACTGAGTTTTTGCTGCTCCTCTGGTCGCGATCCCGGCGCTAACCGAGTCTTCATTCCATTTCCGGTCTGGGCACAACCATATCGTACACTGATTTGTCGTATTCCTGCCCGCCATGATCTTGCTAGCTATAACGATTCCGCCTTTGAGTGCGCGAGAAACTCACGAGCAGCCTGCTTTCGCAGTCACTCGATCGCTCGTGGCACACTCATTGCCATTGCCAGACGCGGAGATCGAGACGAAAAAGATTCCCAGTGATGACGCACATAAATAGCAGATTAATTCTTAGCCATACGGATCGCAGTCATCGATATTGATAAGAGTGAGTTTAGGTTCGGCCGTCTTTTCGTGACGACCGTGGGTTGAGGCCGGGTTGTGAAGGGGAGAGCGCGATCCGGCCTCGATTACCTTCTCAGAAAAAAGTTTGAGTACGGTCGTCTCAGGACGATCGTAAGATGAGGCTGGGTAGCGAAGGGGAGAGCGCGACCCAGCCTCAGTTTATTGTCGACACGAAAGAACTCACGAGTGCTCGGTTGAG
>JAWWPL010000128.1:0-8990 GCA_033850605.1 Blastocatellia bacterium
AGAGGTAGATGATTCGATGGGACATGATCGAGCGTATGCGGCATTCGAACACTGGCGTACCCGATAACGACAATCTTGTTAGCCTTTGGTTTCTTAACTGGCCTCATCAGGCGCTAGCTGCGACTTACGGTACAACGGAAATCCGAACCAAACAGCGTAAAAGCACGCCAGGATAAGGACAGCGAAACCAATCGAGATTGAAATCGAGCCGACGACTTTCCTAAGGACCACAAATAGATCACCGCAGATTCCCAGCGGCAACGGAATCATTACCACTAGCAACAACCAGCTGGCGAACCGATGAAAACTTTCGGTGTCTTCACCTCGCTCGACAATTCGATGATAAGCCGCGGGCGTCATGAGGAGGATTACACAAAGGCCAATGAGAATCAGACTTATCAAATGAATATACTTTGATGACTGTGGGAGCTTGTCAAAGCCGTCCATCAGCATTGTCGCCAGTTGAAATCCGAGCAATGCTTGCACGCCGGGCAGGACTACTCGCGCTTCCGTGAGAACTTGCTCGACTCGGTCCTTCAATGGAGTTTTTTGCGTCTTCGCAGTCCTCTTGTCTTGCTTTTGTGAACCAGAGGTTTTTCTCCGCCAGATCAATGCCGGCCCGTACCAAAGCGCAAAGGCAGTCGCGCCCATCAGCACGCCGGTCAACAACCCCTTTGTCACTCCGGCAAACTTTCCGACGATTACATAAAAATCGATACCCATCGCGATCAGAAAAGGAAACAAGGCAAGGTCCATTACCGTGGTGCTGAACTCGTGGACATCGTCTGAATCGTTTCCCTGCCAAACAATCCGGTGGTAAGCGCCGGGACTCATGATCAAAACGATCGAGACAAGCAGAATTCCGAGGCCGGCCAATTTCAGGTACTGAGAAGATAGCGGCAGACTTGCGAATCCCGTTTCAAATGGCGATCGGAACTGGAATCCCAACAGAACAGAGGCTCCGAGAATCAGCATCCGACTCTCGTCCATAGCGATTTTGATTTTGTGGCTCAGGTCTGGCATTTCATTTTGGTAACCGTGAATCACTGGCGAGTGCCATACCATTCTCTGTGGCTCGATGATTGCCAAGACCAGCGCGAAGTAGAGAGTTTTTCCAGTGGCGATGATTTGAAATGCTATTTGGCTGCGTACGTTCGAGAGCAGCCACGACTGGTTTTCATACGGGCCGTTAAGGTCCGCCGAATTATTTGTCGAGCGCTTTGAATCTTGAGAAAGATATTTCTAAAGAGGTGAAAAAATGGATCCATTTGAGCTGTTGAAGAAAGATCATCAGACAGTTTCGGAACTCTTCGAGCGAATTGAAGCAGCCTCGGGTAAGGCCAAGCTCGGAATTTTCCAGCAGATCAAAGACGAGCTGGAACTGCACACCCACATCGAAGAAGCCATTTTCTATCCGGCTCTGGAAAATGCTAACGAGACTCGTGATCTTACTCTCGAGGCTTATGAAGAACACAAAGTGGTAAAGGATCTCTTAGGCGAGCTCGACTCGGCCAGCGCCGTCACCGACGAATGGGAGGCAAAACTTACCGTCTTAAAGGAGAACGTCGAACATCACGTAGACGAAGAGGAAAACGAACTCTTCGACAAGGCGAACGACGTACTCACCGATGACGAAGCGGAGATTCTCGGTGATCGCATGCAGGCCGAAAAGGTGAGACGGGGCGGCGACGTCGCGCAGCCCGACGCGGCAAACGAAGAACCGGGTCTTCTGCGGAAAATCGCGAACGCGCTGGGAGTGAGCAGTCCATCGCAGAAGCCAAAGAAGCAGGCTTCGGGGAATAAACCGCCCAGGAAGAAAGCCGCGAAGAAGGTCGGCGCGAAGAAGACCGGCGCGAAAAGGACGGGAAGGCCAAGCACGAAGTCCGCTGCGTCAAAATCAAGCCAGTCGTCGAAGGCCGCGTCGAGCAGGAAGGGATCCCGGGCTGACAAGCGCAAACACGGCACAGCAAAATCACGACCTGGTTCCTTCAGGAAAGGTACGGCAAAGAAGAAAGGCACGGCCGCTAAAACAGGGAATCGCAAACGCTCCGTAGCAAAGAAGGGAACCGCCGCAAAGCAAGCGGGGCGGGGTAGATAAAGTAATTCGATTAGCGAACAGAACGCAGTAAACAAAATGAAAGCGGCGACGTCCTCACCCCGTCGCCGCTCTCCTAAGCACAACCATTTAGGCGTGCCGGGGGCGAGACATTCAGCCACGCCCTAGTTGCGTTGATTCTATCCTATTCAGTCCTCGCGTCAAGTAAGATCTTTTTGCTGAGAGGTGGATTTTCGATGCCGTTAGGTTAGCTAAGGAAACTAAGTCCAACCAACAGAGGAGCAGTATGTCGGTTTGGGCTGATCTTAAAGGAGCCACGCCTAAATAGGCCGCGAAAAATAAGTTTGCCGGGTCTTCAATTCGCGGCCTGTCGGGACTTCGCACACGGTTTTCGCCGCAAGTTTTTGCGATTCTTCCCCGGTGGTTTCGGGGACGAATTGCGCGCGTTCATATGTCAGCGATCGCCGAATAGGCAGAGTGAGCATTTCCATTCGCAATTAGAGGCATCGGATCCATACCACGACTCGCCGAAATCTACTCCTATGTCCGCTGTCGTACAGACAGCCGGTTAAGAGTGGCATAAAGCTCGTGCCAGCAACTTCCCCGACAGTTAATACCCCCCAAACCCCAAGGAGGGGAAGCTTGAAGGTTTCAGCGAGGACCTTCATGCTTCCAGCAATCAGATGCAATACCGTTTACGCCCCACTGATCGTAAGTCACTCAGTCACCAGAGCGTGTTAATTGACCATCACGACATGCAAATAGCGCTAACCGGAAGTCAAAACGGGAAACCAACCGTCCTGGTTGCAGATGATAGCGATGACACGCGCCAAATGCTTCAAGTCCTGCTTGCCGGTAAGGGCTATCAGGTACTCCAGGCATCAGACGGAGAGCAGGCGGTCGAGCGCGTACAGCATGAAAACCCCGGATTGGTATTGCTCGATTTGGGACTACCTCGTCTGAATGGTCTAAGAGTAATACATCGTCTGAGAAACGAACTGAATTTGACTGACGTCCCTCTGATCGTCATCACCGGATACGACAACCAGTTCGATACCGCCCTGGCCGCGGGCTGCGACGACTATTTGGTTAAGCCAATCGATTTCGGTAAGCTCGATGCCATTTTGGATTATTATGTGCCACTGAAGAAAAACGCGGCGGTTGCTTAGCTGGATCCCTGGGACTTCGGTTAAGAGTTACCCTCGCCGCAACGGCATTCAAATCAGAGCCGTGATTTAGCTAAGGGTCAGCTCCTCGATTGCAAATTTGCACTTGAAGTTTTCCCCGCCGAGTTTAGAGTCTCGTCATTCCCCGCAGAGTAAAAGCCCCCTGTCATGTATAGAGCGAGTCTTGCGTGAGTACGCACGCGTTGCAGGACTCTCGAAATCCGACAATGCCGAGCATCAGGCGAGCAGGAGGGCTGGTATGAAATGCAGTCAAGTAATGACGGACAATCCCGTCTGTTGTCTACCGAACGATTTGGTTAGTCAGGCGGCGCGAGTGATGCGGCGCGAACATATTGGGGCCATACCAGTTGTCAGCGACGAAAGAACCAAAGAGATAATTGGAATAGTCACCGATCGAGACCTGGCTATCAAAGTAGTTGCTGAGTCGCGAGATCCCAATAGAACAATAGTGAGTGATGTGATGACGCACACGATCGTCGTGTGTCGTGAAGATGATGAGCTGTCCAGCGCTATTGCTGCGATAGAGGAATATCAGATCCGGCGAGTTCCGGTAATCGATCAAGGTGGACGCCTGGTCGGCATCATTTCACAGGCGGATGTGCAGGCCCGAACTCACGAACGGGAAATGACGGCCGTTAGGGTTGCCGAGATTTCGCGCGCTGCCTGACGAGATAGCGATTCATGTCGCAGGACTGCGACCCTCTTGGGCGCCGCATTTAGTCAATGCGTTAAGCGCGACACGGATTGTGGCGAGAGGGTATTGCCGGACTGATTCAGATAGGTGCGCACCTTTGGCGGTATATGACGCCTCAGCAGAGCGTTGCGCGCTTGCCATTGATCCGTCGGGCTCATCTCAACCAGGAATCGCAATTCCTTTGCTTCCAGCAACGCTATCGGCACCCCGTCGCGATAGAGGATCCGATTTGTGGAAGACTGTGAGAGTCTGGGACCGGGAGTAATAATCCCCTGAAGATTGAGCGGATCGGCGGCGCTTAAGGAAATCATCGTTCCTTCGGCAGGTGCGCGGCGGATCGACCTGAGCAGCTGCACTGCTTCGGTTAACGCGAATTGTTCGCCTGAGAATCCGGCCACAAAGCGACCACCACGTATCTCTCCGCGCGCTTCCAATCGACGATAAACTCGCAAAAGATCGCGCCATGGCACCGTGATGGCTTCGCGGTCGAGAACCTTACGAAATACCACGCCGTAACGTTGCAGCAGCTTCCGCGCGATCGCCTCAATCGTGTCTCGGTCGATGGGTTGAATGCGATCGTCACTACTACGCTCAGTCGGGAAGGGGGCTTGCCCCCGCTCTTCTCGCCGCAAGCGCACCCAACGCCCAGCATCGTCCATGCTGTAGAACTGTTTACGCTTTCGTCTCAACTTCTCGATCTCGCGATGGGTAGTTTTGCTGAGCGGCGTGATTAACGCGCGCAAGCCAGTGAAGCTGTCGGCACTCACCAATCCGCGAAACACCAACTCGCCCAGGCCTTCTTCGACCATGCTTGGTAATAGATTGGTGCCGGCGACGATGTCGACAAAGAACGACGCGCCGTGATCTTTCATGTACTCGTAAACGGCCGCCGTGTTGGTTGAGAGTTGGCCTCCGTTTGATTCCGATGCGAGCGGGAAGCCTTTGCTCCACGTCTGAACATTTCGCCGGTTTATCAAGACGATGGGGGTACTGCGCACGGGTGCGGAAATGCTTGCCTTATCCGGAGAGAGACGAGGCGGCGACAAACGCAGCCAGGTGAGCTTGCCGGACAAACAGAGAGTGTCCAGCCACGCCGGATCATAATCGGTTACCCGGGCCGGCAAAATTTCAGACTCCCAGGAACCGGCGGAAGCTTCGAAGCCTTCGAGTTGATCGATGACGGCGGCGACGCTCTCGGGCCCTTCAACCCGATGGTCCGGCGCTACCTTTTGCCAAACGAAAAGGAAACGCAGGAAGTCAGCCGCCGACACTGGCTCGATCTCTCGGCGCAAACGATTGAGCGTGTAGCTGTGAATCCGTGCCAGCAGCCGTCGCGAGCACCATTCCTGGATCGCGGAAGGGAGCGCAGGCATCCCTGCCTGCGGTTCGCCGGCATCCGTGCCGGAGCGTGCCGGCGTAAATCTCCCCTGCATCGCAAAACCTTCGCTCTCCAACTTGATCAAAGCAGTCTCAATCTGGTTTGCAGTAAGTGAAAAGGAAGCAGCAAGCTCGGCTACCGTCACTGGTCCCAAGCCATCAAGCCGTCCGCGCAGAATCTCAACCAGTGCTTCTTCGAATGTCCATGATTCGTTGGCATAGCTGGCCGGCGCCGAGATCGCGGGAGTCAGCAAGGCCTTTGGATGTATGGCCCGGAACTGCATCAATCGTTCAGCCGCGATCCACAAATCAGACGGTACGGCACAGTCGGCTGCAGAAGGCTGGTTTACCCGCAGGATGGTCGCGCGTCGCTCCTTAACGAGTTCATTAAACAATTGCTGCCAGCCGTTTTGCTCTCCTTCGGCCACAGTAACTAAGCCGAGTTGCATCAGCGCGTCATGTAACTCGTCGGCATTCTCCGCCTGCGGCCAGGCCTCTTCGCGCACACGCTCGATGGCGGCGATATCCAGACGGCCCAAATCCGCGGCGGTTTCGGCGTCCAGGAAACGACGGTTCATGACGGCGAGAGTGCGCCGCTCTTCGGCCGGCGCGTCGTCCAGGAACGCGTAGGGTTTCGCGGTCAAAATCTCCTGGGCCAACGGCGAAGGCTCATTCATTTCCCGCGAGATCAGTTTCCGTTCGCCGCGCTCGATTGACCGCAGCAACGCTTCCAAACCGCGAAGATCCATCGCTTCTTCCAGACAATCGCGAATGGTTTGCGCCACCAGCGGATGCACCGGGATTTCAATTGGACCCGTCAGATTTTCGGCGCACGCGACCTGATCCGGAAATACGAGAGCCAGAAGATCTTCGGCGGCCATCCGCTGAAGTTGCGGCGCTACTTTCCCGCCGCTCCGCCAACGCGGAATTGCCAGCGCACGCGTCGCGTTCCAGCGCCAGCGAATATTGAACATGGGCGCATCCAGCAACGCCTGAGTCAGCACGTCGCAGACCGTTTTCGAGTTGAGATAGCTGAAGATCGTCTCCAGCGGGAAACTGTGGGTTGGCCCCAGCGAAAGCACGATTGAATCTTCGGTAGCGGCCGCCTGCAATTCAAAATTGAATGTCCGGCAAAAGCGCTTGCGGAGCGCCAGGCCCCACGCGCGATTCAGGTGACTGCCGAACGGTGCATGAATGACCACGTGAGTGCTTCCATTTTCGTCAAAGAACCGCTCAACCACGATCTGTTCCTGAGTCGGCATCACTCCCAACGCCAGTTTTGTCATGCCGAGGTAATCGACAATCTGTTCCGCCGCGCCGTGGCTGATTCCGACGACCTCGACGAGCCAGTTTACGCTGGGGGCGGAGTGGCACAGACTTAACCCTGTGATTACTTCTTCCGCGACCGGGCCGTTCGGACACAGACTAAAGTCTGTGCCACTTTCAAGCCGGTCAGAAATCTCAGAACGCAGCCGCGAAACCGCCGCAGACAGCTCTTCCGATCGTCCGGGCGCCTCACCCAGCCAGAAGGGAATCGAAGGCGGCTGGCCGGCCGCGTCTTCCACTCGCACTGCGCCGGGTTCGACGCGCTTGATGCGATAGGAAGTGTTGCCCAGCTGAAAAATGTCCCCCGCGAGACTCTCGATGGCAAAGTCTTCATTCAAAGTTCCGACGAAAGTTTCCGACGGTTCGAGGATGACTCGATAGTCCGACGTGTCAGGGATTGCGCCCCCGCTTGTGATAGCTGCCAGACGTGCTCCACGCCGGGCGCGCAGACGTTGATTGACCGCATCATGGTGGAGATATGCGCCCCGCCGTCCGCGTCTGGTGGCGAAGCCTTCGGAAAGCATGCGCACCACTTTATCGAAGTTCTCGCGGGTCAGATTGCGGAAAGGATAAGCGCGCCTGATCATTTCATAGAGCGCGTCTTCCGTCGATTCTTCGGCAGCGATGGTCGCGACGATCTGCTGCGCCATGATGTCGAATGGCTGCTCTGGAATGGTTAGATGATCGAGTTCACCCCGCCGGACTGCATCCAACAACGCCGCGCATTCAACCAGTTCATCGCGCGACAAGGGAAACACCCGGCCTTTGGGAAAGCCGCTGACCGTATGATTCGAACGGCCCGTACGCTGTAGCAGAGTAGATATCGCGCGCGTGGATCCGATTTGAATCACCAGATCGACCGCACCGACGTCAATCCCCAATTCGAGCGATGCGGTCGCTACCAACGCGCTCAGCTCGCCTGACTTGAGACGTTGCTCAGCCGCCAGACGAAGTTCGCGCGCCAGGCTGCCATGATGGGCCGTGACGTTTTCATCACCCAATCTTTCGCCCAGGTGTCGCGCCACGCGCTCAGCCATGCGGCGTGTGTTCACGAACACGAGCGTCGTCTTATGTTCGCGAATTAACGTGGTGACGCGATCGTAGATCTCTTCCCAGACTTCATTGGACATCATAGCTTCGAGAGGCGACCCGGGAATCTCGATGGCCAGATCCAGCTTGCGCGAGTGACCCGTGTCGATGATCGTGCAGCGAGGCGTGCTATCGGTGGCAAGATTTGCAGTGCCAACCAGAAAGCGCGCCACCTCTTCGATCGGTTTCTGTGTAGCCGAAAGGCCGATGCGCACCAGAGGTTTCTTGACCAGCGCCTGAAGTCGTTCGATCGACAGCGACAGATGAGAGCCACGCTTGTCATCGACCATGGCGTGAATCTCATCGACGATCAGTGTGTGGGTCGTGCTCAGGATTCGGCGGCCGCCTTCGCTGGTCAGCAGGATATAGAGAGACTCCGGCGTGGTAACGATAATATGAGGAGGCTTTTTGGTCATCGCCGTGCGATCTTTCGCCGGGGTGTCACCTGTTCTTACCAGCGTGCGAATCTGGACACCGCTAATGCCCATCGCCTCGAGATTCTCCTGGATGCCGCGCAATGGCTCCTGCAGGTTGATCTGAATATCGTTGCTGAGGGCTTTCAGTGGCGAGACATAAACTACGTGAGTTTCATCGGCCAGTTTTCCGTCGACAGCTTTCCAAACGAGATCATCGATGGCCGAGAGAAATGCCGACAGAGTCTTGCCCGAACCGGTCGGAGCCGCGATCAGTGTGTGCTCGCCCTTCTTGATGGCGGGCCAGGCGCGGGCCTGCGGCTCAGTCGGCGCCGCGAACCGTTTCAGGAACCAGTCGCGAACGGCGGGATGAAAATATTCGAGCTCTGTCATAAAAAGGCCCCCCAGTGTACCACGAATGAAACGCTGTGTTAAGGCGGGGATGCAGAAATAGCGTAGGCTATGTTGATAGGCTTTTTCAAGTGAACGCGATCCAAGGGGGTGTCTTATTTGCGGGAGACTGTTCGAGTACGGCATGGAGTCAGTACCGGGAGCGGTAGCGACCGGGTCGCAACTTGCCCACGATCCAGGATCGCGATTACGAGACCCGGTCGCTACCGCTCCCGGTACTGATCTCATCCTCAAATTAAGACACTAACCCCTACTAAGCCGCGCCGTTCTTTGGAGTGCGCTGATGTCAGCGCTTTGGCAGCGAGACGCACTTATCAGACGGTTGAAGGCTCAACGCGGTGCAGAGGCCAGCGCTCATTAAGGAATTCAAGGCCAAGTCGATTGACGCCGTCCGATCCTACTTCTCGACCTCTCACGACGGCCAAGACCGAGAACGC
>JAWWPL010000194.1:0-7806 GCA_033850605.1 Blastocatellia bacterium
AAAGACAACACGAAGCCAATTTAGGGCAGTGCGCGAATTTTCAGTTGCTGATTTTCCCGTAAAAACACGATATACTCCGCCAGCTTCAAAGCCGCGCCTTTCTGTCTTCTGACTGCTGGAGGAAAAGATGTCAGCGGAAACCACCCGGGACAAACCGCCTGACCGTCTGCAGGTTTCAAATCAAGAGTCGCAGCCAGGTGACACACCGTCGCAGCCTGGCCGCTACGTTCTGCTAATACGCCACGCCGCCCGTGCCAGAAAGTGGCGTCAGAGCGAAGCCGCCCACCCAGTTAAGGGCTTGCGCCCGATTGAGGATTGGGCTAACTACGAGGCCGAGTTTCCCTTTACTGATTTCAAACCGGGTTTATCCCGTACCTGTGGGTTAACGGGTCAGCTCTGCGACGAACTGGAAGCAAAGAAATTTGAGGTCAGTGAGATCCTTTGCAGCACCCACACGGTTGCCACGCAAACAGCAGACATAGTCGCGAAGGTTCTTAAGCTCAGAAAGCGTTACGCAGGCTCTAGAGAATTCCCAGGGGTTCCAGTTCTGACTCCGGGAAAAACGAAGCAGGAGTGCGAGCATAAGCTGATCGAAGAACTGATCGATTTCGGAGACCGGAAGAACAGGAAGCAGGACAGCGAGAGATATCTAAAATTTGCACGAGATAATGCCGGCACTGCGAATCTCGCCATCATTCTCATTGGTCACCAACCTCAGCTTACAATCATTGCCAGGGCTCTATTAGACCCGAGCCTTCGAACGAAGGGGTTGCCGAGATTCTTTTACAAGCTCCGGAACATCTTTCCGAACAATTCTCTCCCGGCCAATGTTCTACCGCTGGGCAACTCTGAAATTGCCTGCATCCAATTAGGCCCTCATCCTCGTCTGCTGTGGTTGTTAACCGAGAAATCAAATGAATTGCTGGTAGAGCTGAAAGCAAAGATCGCCTCGAAGTACGACGTTGCCAAGTTTTTCCTGGGAGCACTCGTTGTCGGAACAGGCCTGACTCTCAGCGAAACAATATGGAAACTCTCTGACCCGATGGACAAACTCCTCGCAGGTTGTGGCGCCTTTGCAGCCTTAGTCTCACTCGGACTCACGGCTGCCACTTTATTTTCATATGATCGCCTCTTGATGCCGGCAGAGTTTTGGTCCGAAGAAGGCAACGGTCCGAAACCACTCTTGATTGTGCGTTGGCTGGCTTATTTAGGGAGTAGAGTGCGAGGCAAGCCGCCACGCTGGACAGTCAGCCGACCGCCCAGTCAGGCCCACATGAATCTGTTTTATGAGATGGTGCACACCTGGACGCATTTCTTTATCCCTGCCATCGTCTCTGCGTTTACCGCGCTGGGCTTGATGGTCGTGGCGATGGCCGACAATAGCACCACCGAGGTCTCAGGAATCCTGCACATTCAGGCTGAATGGCGATTGCTCATTCTTCTCGGTCTGGCACTGCTCGCGTTTATTATAGGTTTGATCGCATTCTACTTCTGGAAACCACGGCTGGGCTTCGACGACTAAGCCCCGGGCCCATCCTGGAAATTGAAAGGTTCGTCTCGCATGACAGCCGGGCGCGGTTCGCTGGCTTCACTCCGCCCCTCACTGCTATCATTTACTCTCAAAAGCAAACCGCACCTCTGGCGGTCGGGATTTGAAACCTATGAATGATGCAAGCCGTTTTACCGTCATCTGTCCCTGCTGTGATGCGACCCTGACTATCGATGCGGATACTGGCGCGTTACTTTCGCACGAGGAGAAGCATAAGCCGCTCGGTTCTTTCGAGGACATGGTCAAGGATCTCGACAAGCAGAAGCTGACTCGGGAGCAGATATTTGCGCAGGAGTTGAATTCCCATAAGGACCGCGGGCGGCTGCTGGAAGAAAAATTCCAGGAAGCCAAAAAGAAAGCCGAAAAAGACACCAGGGTTTACCGAAATCCATTGGACCTGGATTGAAAACCAAGCTGAACAAGTGTTTAGAGTACCGACTTCAGTTGGGCCTTACGTATGAAAGAAGCCTAACTGAACTCGAAACACCTCTCAAGGTCGAAGCACAGTTTCAATTAGGAGTAGCTGAACGATGCGAAAACGTTTCCTAACAGTGGTAATAGGTTGCGCCATGATCGCGACCGCAGTGCTGAGCGCCGGCGCCCAGACGAAGATGCCGCAGATGAAGTTCCGCGATCGCACGCTCGCGAACGGCCTGCGGGTGTTGAGCGTCGTGGACAAGTCAACTTCGACCGTAGCCATTAACGTCTGGTATCACGTCGGGTCGAAGGACGATCCGGATCAACGCAGCGGCTTTGCTCACCTCTTCGAGCACATCATGTTCAAATCCACCAAGAATATGAAAGCCGAAATGATGGATCGCCTGACTGAGGACGTGGGCGGAAATAACAACGCGTACACCGCGGACGACGTTACGGTCTATTTCGAAGTGGTGCCGTCGAACTATCTCGAGACCCTGCTGTGGGCAGAGGCGGATCGGCTTTCTGGTTTGACTGTGGACGAGGAGAGCTTTCATTCCGAGCGCGCGGTCGTCGAAGAGGAATTCAGGCAGAGTATCCTGGCGCCGCCTTACGGCAAGTTCTTCTACGCGTTGGATCAGAAGTCTTACACCACACATCCGTACAAACGCCCGGGAATCGGCTCAATAGAAAACCTCGAAGCCGCGACCACGGAAAATGTGCAGAAGTTTCACTCGACCTATTATCGGCCTGACAACGCGACACTTCTGGTTGTCGGTGACTTCGATCCAAAGCAACTGGACGCCTGGGTCGACAAATATTTTGCGTCGATTACAAAACCGGATTTACCTTTGCCGCGGGTGCAGGTAAAGGAGCCGGCGCGAACCGGTGAAAAGAGATTCACTGAGTATGGCTCGAACGTACCGCTCCCCGGCGTAGGCATCACCTATCTGATTCCGTCAGAAAAGAGTGAAGAGGCCCCCGCACTGACGATGGCCGATATCGTGCTCTCGCAGGGTCGGTCGTCGAGACTGTACCAATCACTCATCTATCAACAGCAAGTGGCCCAAAGCGCAAATGCCAATGCCGATCTGCGCGAGGATAATGGATTGTTTCAGCTGACGGCTATAGTCGCCGCCGGCAAGAAGCCGGAAGACGCTGAGGCCTCGCTGCGCGCTGAAATCAAGAAGCTTCAGGATGCGCCTATCTCAGCTGCAGAACTTGAGAAGGCAAAGAACCAGATCATTACGAGCGAGTTGCGGCAGAGAGAGACAAACCTGGGCAAGGCACAAGCGCTGGGCGGAGCGGCAGTGTTGCTCGGTGATCCAAATAGGGTCAACACGGATTTAGAGAAGTTACAGGCCGTGACGGCAGCCGACATCCAACGCGTCGCCCAGAAGTACTTCACAGATCAAAATCGTTATGTTTTGTACTACCTGCCGGAATCGCAGCGTCCAACGGCAACTGGCGCAAATAAAATGTCGCGGCGCCGGGGCACTAGCCCGACCGTTAGGGAGGGCTCACCAGCATTAACTGGAGCGAAAGGAGCGTACGCGAAATGAAAAGTACTACGATGAAACTAAGAACGCTGACGCTGCTGGCAATCGCGATGCTCTCACTCTCAGTCTGCGTTCTCGCGCAAGCGCCACAAGCCACACCTCCGCCACCCAGCGCGCCGCGAACGGTTCAGTTTCCCAAACCAATCGAGAAGACTCTGCCAAACGGTTTACGTGTGGTCGTAGTGCAACGGTCGGAAATGCCGCTGATCAGTGCTCAGCTCCTGATCAAGAGCGGTGGCGAAGTCGATCCTGCCGATCTATCAGGCGCCGCCGACCTGACCGCGGCATTGCTCACCAGAGGAACCACAACGCGCACCGCCACACAAATAGTTGAGGCCATCGAAGCCTTGGGAGGAACTATTAATTCGGGCGCCCGCTGGGATTCGTCCGCTGTCAGTGTCGATGTGATGTCTTCGCGGATTGGACCCGCTTTGGAAATCCTTGCCGACGTGGTTCGCAATCCAGCTTTCAAAGACGAAGAGATTGA
The DNA here is from genome assembly GCA_033850605.1 of Blastocatellia bacterium. Taxonomy (GTDB): domain Bacteria; phylum Acidobacteriota; class Blastocatellia; order Pyrinomonadales; family Pyrinomonadaceae; genus UBA11740. The sequence goes on from JAWWPL010000194.1 coordinate 4,013, forward strand.
CCGGCTGCGACGACAGTATCTCAACAATCTGAAGGTCTCCCTCGGTCAGCCGGGAGCGATTGCACGCTTTGCGGCCGCGCGTCTGGTCTATCGCGATGCGCCATATGGTCATCCTCTTTCAGGAACCCCGGAATCATTGCCGCGCATCAAGCGGGATGACATAACGCGATTGCATGGCATGTTCTATCGCCCGGATAATGCCATTCTCGTGATTGGCGGAGACGTTACTCCGGAAAACGGATTTGCCTTCGCGCAGAAATACTTTGGGGACTGGCAAAAGCCCTCCAATGAGTTGCCACGCATGACGATGACAACTCCGGCGAGCGAAGCTGGTAACCGCAGGATTTTGGTGATTGATATGCCTGACGCAGGACAGGCGGCGGTGTTGGCCGTGCGCAGCGGGATTAATCGCGGCAGTCCGGATTACTTTCGCGGCATTGTTTCCAACTCGATTCTGAATGGCTACTCGGGGCGGCTCAACTGGGAGATCCGGGTGAAGCGCGGATTGAGTTACGGCGCGGGCAGCGCCCTCGACACGCGCCGCTGGGCCGGATCGTTTAGTGCTTCGGCGCAAACCAAGAACGAGTCGGGGGCAGAGGTGGCATCGCTAACGCTCGCGGAAATTTCGAAACTTGCGTCCGGTGATCTGCCTGACTCTGAACTGACCACGCGAAAGGCGAGCTTAAACGGTGGTTTTGCCCGGGGCCTGGAAACAAACGGGGGATTGGTCGGCCAGGTAAGTTCGCTGGCAATCTATGGCGTCAACTTTGATCAAATCAATCAGTTCGTCAGCAGCGTGCAGGCGGTCAAGGCCGCCGACGTCAAGAACTTTGCCGCGACGCACCTCAACATCGACAGCACCAGTCTGATCGTCGTGGGCGACGCCAAAAAGTTTCTCCCGGAATTGCAGAAAGCATTTCCCCAGGTCGAAGTGATCAAAGCGAGTGAACTCGATCTTAATAGCGCGACCCTGCGACGTGCAGTAAGTAAGAACTAAGTATTCTCTGTGAGCCTCTGTGGTTCTCTGTGTCTCTGTGGTTAATGATCGATATTCAACACAGAGACTCAGCGAACCACAGAGGTAACACAGAGAGTTGAACCCTTAGATGCACTCAAATCTTCGTTCCTTCCTCGACCTCCTGCGCCGCGAAAAAGATCTCGTCAGCATCGACACAGAGGTGGATCCCTATCTTGAGCTCGCCGAAGTTCATCGCCGCGTGATCGAACGGGGCGGCCCCGCAATTCTTTTCCAGAGAGTGAAGGGAAGTCGCTATCCGGTAGTCACCAATCTGTTCGGTACTCCCAAACGAATTGAGCTGGCCTTTGGACCAAAGCCCGAACAGTTCGTCAAAGAGTTGGTCAGCGTGGCCGAATCGCTGCTGCCTCCCCAACGTTCCGAGCTTTGGAAGCACAAATCACTCGTGCGCGACTTTCTTAAGCTGGGCACAAAGACGGTAGCGCGCGGCCCTGTGACCGAGGCCTTCGATCGACCGGGCGGTCTCGATGAATTGCCGGTGCTGACTACTTGGCAGGAAGATGGCGGACCATTTATTACTCTGCCGCTGGTCTACACGGAAAATCCCATCACGAAGAAGCACAACCTGGGCATTTATCGCATGCAGGTTTATGACGCCAAGACGGCCGGATTGCATTGGCAAATTCAGAAGGGTGGAGGCTTTCACTATCGCGCGGCGGAAGAGTTGAACCAGCCGCTGCCGGTAACGGTTTTTCTCGGCGGACCACCCGCGTTGATGATTGCCGCGATCGCGCCGCTGCCCGAAGACGTTCCCGAGTTAGTCTTAGCGTCGCTGTTGCAGGGACAAAAGTTGAGGATGGCAAAGAATCCGTTCGGTGCGCATCGTCTGGTCGCTGAAGCCGAATTCGCACTGGTAGGCCATGCGCAACCACATGAACGTAGGCCTGAAGGCCCGTTCGGTGATCATTATGGCTATTACTCGCTGCAGCACGATTACCCCGTCTTCCATTGCGAGGCGATTGCTCACCGCCGCGATGCGATTTATCCCGCGACGGTGGTAGGAAAGCCAAGGCAGGAAGATTTTTTCATCGGCGATTATCTGCAGTCGCTCTTGTCCCCGCTGTTTCCGCTGGTAATGCCGAGCGTGCGTGATTTGTGGAGCTATGGCGAAACAGGTTTTCATTCGCTAGCCGCCGCGGTCGTGCGCGAACGTTACACCCGTGAAGCCCTGGTCGCAGGCTTCCGCATCCTGGGTGAGGGGCAACTGGCGCTGACAAAGTTCCTAATCTTGACCGATACTCCAATCGATCTTCGTGATTTTCCGCGCCTGCTGGAACATGTGCTGGCGCGCGTGCGTTGGGAGACAGACTTCTTCATTTTCTCGAACACGTCGATGGACACCTTGGATTACACCAGTGGCAAAGTGAATGAAGGCAGCAAGGCGATTGTGATGGGACTGGGTGATGCGATACGCGATCTCCCGCGTGAGTTTAATGGGGAGCTGCCTTCCGGAATCACACGCGCCGAAGTTTTCTGTGGCGGCTGTCTAGTCCTGGAAGGCGTGCCCTATTTGAATGAGCCGGATCAGGGCGCTCGGATCGCGCGCGAAGCGACGTTCGCGGAATGGCCGCTGGTGATCCTGCACGACGACGCCGGCGTGGCGCGTTCTTCATCCGACTTCCTATGGTCGACCTGGACGCGCTTTGAACCAGCGGCCGATGTCTATGCCGCCCAGACCAAAGTGGTACGCCACCATCTCGCTTATCACGGCCCCGTCGTTATCGATGCCCGCAAGAAACCGAGTCTGCCGGACGAGCTGGTAGTGCGCGATGACATTTCTAAGTTAGTCGATCAGCGTTGGCGAGAATATTTTCCAAGCGAGTCATGATGGTTTGAGTTCCGCCTTCAGGCGGTCAGGTGATCAGCGAATAACATCCGCCTGAAGGCGGAACTCCAAGCGCGTTTCGGTTAACCCTGTATGCGTCAACAATGGAAGAAGAGAATTGGATTCACCGGCGTGGCTCTCTTTGTGTTCTTAGCCGCCCTCGCTATTTGGTCATTCCTGATCGAACCCAACCGGTTAATCGTTCACCCGCAAACGATCCAGATTGATAATTGGCCGCCGGAACTGAGCGGATTGCGCATCGCCGTGGTCTCAGACCTTCACACCGGCGCCCCGTTCATTAACGATCAGAAACTGAAAGATATCGTAGACAGGACAAACGCGCTCAATCCCGATTTGATCGTGCTGCTTGGCGATTACATGTCGCCCAACAGTTGGCACAGTCATCGAGTCGAACCAGAAGTAACGGCAGCGGGTTTGAAGGGTTTGAAAGCCCCGCTCGGTGTTTACTCAGTCCTCGGTAATCACGATTGGTGGTACAACGGAGAACGTGTGCGGCGAGCTTTTGAACAGAACGGCATACGTGTCCTGGAAGATGAAGTGACGGAAATAAAATGGCACGAGAAATCTTTTTGGCTGGTGGGGCTCGCAGATCTCTGGACCCGACCGCAACATATCGAAGAGACGATAGCGAAAGTCCCGGCGGGCTCAACCATCATCGCCTTAACCCACAATCCCGATATCTTCCCGAGCCTGCCGCAAAGCGTGCCGCTATTAATCGCGGGCCACACACATGGCGGCCAGGTGAACCTGCCATTCATTGGCACACCCATCGTGCCGTCACGCTTCGGATCAAAGTACACCGCTGGACATGTCTTCGAGAACGGGCACCACATGTTCGTCACCACCGGCATCGGCACAAGTATTCTTCCGGTTCGCTTTCGCGTCACGCCTGAGATTGTGATTTTGACGATT
>JAWWPL010000196.1:0-23014 GCA_033850605.1 Blastocatellia bacterium
GTGGAAAGTGGTCGTATCGGGTTTGAACTTACTGAAGTTACCTATCGAACAATTTTTTACTATCTCGACGCCGCAATGATGGCGAAGATGTCACAGCCCAACGGTTCTTCGGTAGCGAGCAATGCCGCATCCGGTGAAGCCTCTGTCCCATCGTCGAAGCCCGCTGATTCAAAGCCCGCCTCAGCATTGCCGCAACGGACTTCAGTCGACAAGCTCAAATTATCTACGGTCACACCGCTGGCCGCCGATTTTCGCAGCACCTCCGATGAAGCAAACAAAAGGTTGGTGGTTGCGAACAGCGATCCGCCGCCTGCTGCTCCGCGACCATTATTGAAGCCCGTATCGGGAGGCGTTCTCAATGGCAAAGCAATAAGCTTGCCCGCTCCCAGCTATCCGGAACTTGCACGGCGGATGCGCACCAGTGGCCTGGTGGAAGTGGAAGTGGTGGTGGACGAGAACGGCAAAGTGATTTCAGCGCGCGCGCTTGCCGGTCCGCCTTCGCTCCGCGACGTTGCCGTGCAGGCAGCGTATCGAGCGCGTTTCTCCCCGACCAAACTCTCAGGTCAGCCAATGAAGATCACTGGCAGGATCAACTATAACTTCACCGTTCCACAATAGGTCCTTGACGAGGCGCATCGCGCATGCGCCGTCGTCACTCACTCACTCAAAACTTGTAAAGAAGAGGAACCCTCTATGGCACTCACTGGAGAGCTCAGCGATCTGTCGCTTGCCGAGCTAATCGAACTTTTCTGCAATCAACGAAAGACCGGCAGGCTGAAAGTTATTTACTCGGTCGGCCCCGGGTATTTCTATCTTCAAGCCGGCTCAGTGGTGCACGCGAGGATTGGCGTACTGCGAGGAATCGAAGCCGTCTATTTTGCCCTGACACTGCCGAACGCTTCGTTTACTTTTAGCCCCGCGTTTGACGCGCCTGAACAAACCATCAATCAACCGTGGACTTCAGTGGTGCTGGAAGGCCTGCGCCGCATGGATGAAGGCATTAAGCCCGCGGATCCTTTTCCTGACGGTCATGACGCTGGGGAAGAACTCCAAGCAGCAGAGCCCGAGGCACAAGAGCCAAAACCAGTTGAGCCCAAAGTCGCCCAGCCCAGCGCTAAGGAGCAAATCGTCCCGGCCAGCAACGAGGCCCCACACATTCCGGTCCTTTCTCAGAAGATTGAAAAGCCTGTGTTCAAATCTCCGCCCGCTGAGATGCCGGAGTTCGGAGCCTTTCTCTCTCAGTCAGACAAGGCAAGCCGTTTTGGATCCTGGAAACTAGTAACCGTGATGGCGGCCGTAGCCTTGATCATTGGCGCGATCGCCGTGCCCTGGGGCTGGTACGCCCGCAGCAAAGCGGCAAAGTCGGCCAACGAGGCGCAGACAGTACCATCACAAAATTCTCAACCGGCCGCTCAGCCGCTGACAACGAACGAAACGGCCGTCGCTCCGGAACCGAGCGATAGCGTCTTACCAGTGACTTCGTCCGAAGCCGCGGACCTAGCAGCGAAGCGTGCACGAGAAGCACGCCTTAAGGAACGAGCAGCCAAGGTTCAGGAGAGCGGTACGGCCCTGGCCCCTGGGCAATCCGCGCCTCCCGTGGCCAGCCCGAGTGCCGCCAAAGCCCAATCGTCACCTGCGGCCGGATCGAAGAAAGCTATCGTGCAGGTAACTTATGACGAGAATGGGCGAGTGACTCAGGCTTCGGGTGGTGATGCGACGGCGCTGCGCATCGCGCGACAGAAACGCTTTCCTGCCGGCAAAGCTGGCTCGGCGACGGTCACGATTCCAATTAATTAGTTTTAGTTCGGAGGTCCGAGCGCACGGGGTGTGTTGCTGACTTGCGGCTGCGCCGCAGCACACTGCGGTAAGCCTTTGGCTTACCGGGGCTTACCTTTTGATCCTTCGCGAGGCTGCGCCTCGCCGGTGCGGAGGCATAGCCTCCTTAGATATTTCCGGCATGCCGGTAAGCCAGAGGCTTACCGCAATGTCCAGCGGCAAAGCCGCCTTGAGAGATCAGACCAGGGCCATCACTTCTTCTTCGCTTAACACCGCCGATGCCTGCTTCGCGCATTCATATATCCGCGTGACGCGATCTTCACTGACCTCCAGGCCGCGGCTCTCCAGCCAGTAAGTGACATTTGACTTGCCGCTCATCGGGCCAATCTCGATGACCTGCTTCAAACCAAATTGGCCCGCGGGCACTCCCGAATAAATCAGGTCGGCCAGTTCCGTATCGCCTTTGCGATAGCTCTTGATTACGGCTGCCGCATGAACGCCGGTCGCTGTGCGAAACGCGTCGCGACCAAAGACCGGGTAATTAAGCGGAATGGTCCAACGGCAAGCTTCCGCGGCTTTCTCGCAGTATTCGCCCAGGCGTATCAAATCGTTTTCAATCCAACCCAGCAGTTTCAGATTTACCAGCAACTGATCCATGGGGGTATTGCCGACTCGCTCGCCCATACCGAGCGCCGAGCCGTGTAATTGGTCGGCGCCGCCTTCAATGGCCGCGATCGAATTGATGACCCCCAGGCCGCGATCCTGATGACCGTGCCAGTCAAGGCGCACCTTTTCGCCCTGTTCATCAATTATTCCGCGCACAAATCGCACTACTTCGCGCGCGCCGTCGGGCGTGGCGTGGCCAACCGTATCGCAGACACAGACAGCGCGGGCGCCGCAGCGAATCGCCGTGGTGTAGAGTGCGCGAATCGTTTCGGGATTGGCGCGGGTGGTGTCTTCGGTAACGAACATTACCGGCAACTCCTCTTTCACCGCGAATGTCACGGCCTCTTCAGTCATCTCGAGCAGCTTATCCAGTGTCCACCCTTCTGCATAAAACCGAATCGGCGAGGAGCCGATAAAGGTGCAAGCTTCGATCGGAATCCCGGCGCGCTGCGAGATTTCCACAATCGGAATGATGTCATTGCGGTGCGTGCGCGCGGCGCAGTTGGGCCGAATACGAAGTTTCTTTTCGGCGATTTCGCGGGCCATTAGTTCAACGCTTGCCGCGTGCGTGCCGCCGGCGCCGGGCAGACCAATGTCGACCGTATCGATGCCGAGCGCGTCCATCAAATGAAGCAGTTCGATCTTTTTCTCAACCGGAGGTTCGCACACGGAGGGTGACTGGAGCCCATCGCGCAGGGTTTCGTCGTCAAAGCCGATGTGGCGATCTGGCTTGGCGAATGTTGGATCGGCTTTGTTCCAGTCGTAAATGAGTTCAGCAACGGACACGTCTTACACCCCTCGGTAAATAGTTTCAAAGTTCAAGCTGGAGTCTCCTGGTACAGAACCGCTGGCGGTAGCAAGCGGGTTAAGCGAGGCTCCCGGCAACATAGTGCGGCAAAAAAGATCCGCTCCCAACTCGATTGGTATAGGCCGCTGTTCCTTATCGAGTGCGAACCCGCTGGCTACCGTAAAGCGAAAGCTTGTACTCTCAACTGAATTCGATTACAACAACCGCGAGGCTCGAATGTCAACTCAAAGTTTCCCTGCCAGGCCAGCGCCGCGCGCGCGTATCGAAAGAATCGCCTTGGGTTCAGATCGAGCTGCGAAAATTATGGCGGTGCGCGCCAGCATTGCCCGCGTGGCTGAGATTGATTCGAGATGGCGCGAGGCAAATGTGGTGGCGAGATCGGTCGTGACCGACGCGCCGGCGATGCCTTTGACGGATTGGGAGTTGATGAGCGGCGCCCGGCAACGCGCGCTCGCGGTTCGCAAAATCCTGGTAGAGCAAAATCTCGAAGCTGATCTATACGTCGGACTCGAGGGCGGCTTTCATTCGATCTCAATCGAAGGCGACTGGCATACATTCCTGCGGGGTTGGGCTTTTGTGACTGATGGCGAGCGTGGCAGTTTTGGTATGTCGCCTTCCATCGGCGTCCCGCCCGCAATTGTGAAGAGCGTGATCGAAGGCAAGCGCGAGCTGGGGCTGGTGATTGATGAAGTTGCGGGCGCCCGCGACGTGCGCAGCCGTCAGGGCGCCTGGGGCGTGCTCTCGCGAGATCTGTTGACCCGCTCGATGAGTTTCGAAGCGGCGCTGATCGCCGCGTTCGCGCCCTTTTACAATCCCGAGCTGTATTCAACTACACCATAACGGTCCTGCTTTGCGGCTTCCGTTTTCCTTTGCGCCTTTGCGTGAGACTATCTAGCAGCGGCATATTTCACGCAAAGGCGCAAAGACAAAACTTAAGCCGCAAAGAAGAGGTTCGGAGTGCCGCCTTCAGACGGAATCCTTGAAGGCCCAAGCTTCCGCCTGAAGGCGGAACTCCGAACAATGCCCACATTAATGCTAAAATCATTCTCAAATGCGGGTCACGATCGGGCAGATCAATACAATCAACGGCGATTATGAAGGCAATGTTGCTCGTATCCTCAGCGCCATCGAGCAGGCAAAGAAAGACGACTCGGACCTCATCGTCTTTCCGGAAGTTACCATTCAGGGATACACCTCGCTGGACTGGTTTCTCGACAAAGACGTAGTGAAAACATGTCTTGATCCACTCAATTCGATCATCGCAGCGACCGCGGGCTTGACCGCGATTGTGGGCACCGTGCGTCCCAACGATCAGCCCAATGGCCGCCGGCTTTATAACTCAGCCGCGGTGATTTCGAATGGAACTCTGCTGGGATTTGCCGATAAAACTTTGTTGCCCGAATACGACGTCTTCGACGATCCTCGTTATTTCGAGCCTTCGCAGAAACGCCGCTTGTTCGATCTCGGCGATACCAGGCTTGGCATCGCAGTCTGCGAAGACTTCTGGAACGACAAGACGTTCTGGCGGCAGCGACTCTACCCGAACGATCCCGCTCAGGAGTTGATCGAAATGGGTGCGAACCTGCTGGTTTCTATTAACGCGTCGCCCTTTAATAAAGCAAAGATGAAGATTCGCTGCGAGATGGTGGCGCATCGGGCCAAAGCAGCCGGGTTACCAATCGTGTTTGTGAATCTGATTGGCGGGAACGACGGCGTAATTTTTGATGGCGCCAGCATCATTTCAGATCGGCACGGCAAGATCATTTTGCAAGCGCCGCCTTTCGAGGAATTCGTCGAGACTGTTGATCTGGATTCCGGAGTTGCGGATGCTCGCTGTCTGCCCGGCGACGATATTGAGACCGTGCGCGACGCGCTGGTGCTGGGTATACGCGATTATGCCACTAAGAATAATTTTGCGAAGGCCGTGCTGGGTTTGTCCGGCGGCCTCGACTCGGCTGTGGTAGCCGCACTGGCAGCCGAGGCGCTCGGCCCCGACAATGTGCTCGCGGTGATGATGCCTTCGCCCTACTCTTCGCTCGGCAGCATAGATGATTCAGTCGATCTCAGCCAACGACTGGGTATCAAGACGGTCGAACGGCCGATCGGCAAAGCCTTTGATGCCCTGCGGAATGAGTTGGGACTTCCCGAACCGTCAGTTCGCAGCGATGCGCGTGCAATCGAAATAGCCGTTGAGAATCTGCAATCTCGCCTGCGCGGAAACATCCTGATGACCATCTCGAACGCCGAAGGCCGTTTGCTCCTTTCGACCGGAAACAAATCAGAGTTAGCGCTCGGCTATTGCACGCTCTACGGCGACACAAACGGTGGGCTCGCGGTGATTGGCGACGTCCTAAAAACCGAAGTCTACGAGTTGGCTCGACTCTACAATCGCGAGCGCGAACTTATTCCACTTTCGATCATCAATAAAAGACCTTCGGCTGAACTGGCGCCGGAACAGTTTGACGATCAGTCTCTGCCGCCGTACGACAGGCTGGATCCGATCCTCAAACTCTATTTCGAACAGAAGGCAGCGCCGGAAGAAATCATCGCAGCTGGCCACGAAAGCGAACTTGTCTATGACATCCTCAACCGGGTGGAATCGCCGGCCAACGAATTTAAGCGCCGGCAATTGCCGCCCACGCTGATCATTTCGCGCAACGCGATCGGTATCGGCCGCCGCCGTCCGGTTACTCATCGTTACCGACGGCAACCGGCAAATTTGGGACGCAGTGCGAAAACTTAGCCTGCCTTGGATTTAGGTTCGACTCGATGAAACTGGAACTAACCGAAGGCCCTTTCTTAATCCGGCCCTTTCGTGAAGCGGATGCCGGCCTTCTTTATGAAGCCGTGCGCGAATCCGTCCCCGAAGTTTCCCGCTGGCTCCCCTGGTGTCATCAAAACTATTCGATCGAAGAAAGCCGGGAGTTCATTGGCTCGCGGGAATTGGCTTCACAGGGCGGCGAGTGGTACAGCTTCGGCATTTTCGAAAAGCACGATGGTGCGTTTCTGGGCGGCGTCGGCCTCAACTTTATCAACCGCGTGCATCAGATGGCGAACCTGGGTTACTGGGTGCGGACCAGTGCCACCGGCCGGGGGATTGCGACCATGGCGACGCGTTTGGCTGCGAGATTTGGTTTTGAAGAACTCGGTTTGCAACGCATCGAGATCGTCGCTGCAGTCGGCAACGTCCCCAGCCAGCGCGTCGCTGAAAAGGCCGGCGCGACGCGCGAAGGCGTTTTGCGCAAGCGGCTCTTGATTCACGGCGAGTCTCTGGATGCGGTACTGTTCTCGCTGGTGCCGGAGGATTTGTAAACGCAGCTATTAGCTTGCGCTTTAAGACAGGGTCAGGAAGTTGCGGCTAGGCCGCAGCACACTGCGGAAAGCCTCCGGCTTTCCGTTAGCGTTCCAGAGATTATGAGAGGCTCCGCCTCCCAGTCACGCTCGCCGAGGCATAGCCTCGGCTCGGGTTCAATAACATAAGCCGGAAAGGCAAAGCCTTTCCGCACTGTGCTGCGGCAGAGCCGCAAAGCTCAACCTCGTCTCAGGTAGAAAATCACAGACTGAAGTCTGTGCCACCTATGGTACCCTCAACGTAATGGCCGAACCACTTCACCAACGCGATTTCGTCCGCGAATTCCTCAGTTACATACAGGTCGAGAAAGGCCTTTCGGTTAACACGTTGCAGAGCTACGCGCGCGATCTCGCCAGGTTGAAAGCGTGGGCAGACACCAAACACCGGCCGATAGAAAAACTCGAGCGCACCGACCTGCGCGAATGGATTGCCGGGATGTCACGCGAGGGCCAGGCGCCGGCATCCGTGACTCGGGCGGTGAGTGCCGCGCGCGGCTTCTTTCGCTTTCTGATGCTGGACGGTCACATCAAACGGCATCCAGCCGAAGATATCCACACGCCGCAGAAGAATTCACGCTTGCCACAGTTTCTCAGCGAAGAAGAGATGGAACGGCTACTACTGGCGCCCGACATAAAGACCGATACCGGTGTGCGCGATCGAGCGATTCTGGAAGTTCTGTACGCGGCGGGCCTGCGGGTTTCAGAAATGTGTTCGTTGAAGCCGGTTGATATTAACCTGGATACGGCGCTCTTGACTTGTCAGGGTAAGGGAAGCAAACAACGACGAATTCCGATCGGCAAGAGCGCCGTGCAGTGGTTGCAGCGTTACCTGGCTATCCGAAACCGGCTTGGTAACGAAGGCAAGGCCGAGTTATTCCTGCATCGAGGCCGGCAGATGACACGCCAAACTGCCTGGGCGATCATTAAGACCTACGCGGCGCAGGCGGGTGTGCCGGACATCTCGCCGCATACTTTGCGTCACAGTTTCGGCACCCACCTGATGCAACACGGCGCCGATTCACGTTCAGTCCAGGCGCTGCTGGGCCACGCTGACATTTCAACCACCGAAATTTATACTCACATCACCGACCTGCACATGCGCAAGGCTTACGATCGATTTCATCCGCGGGCGCGCGGGGCGGTGAAGGGTAAGTGAGAGGGAATTCACCACAAAGTCACGAAGACACAAAGCTGGGTGGTCCCTGTTTTGAAACCCTCATGGGAGTTAAGACCACGAAGCCACACGAAACGTTATTTCGTGCCCATTTCGTGTGATTTCGTGGATCGTTGTTGCTCAAGAAAAGACAACAGGAAATCAAACTAGGGCATTACCCAGAGCTGACGAATGCTGGTCAGTCTCCGTATCTCGTCGGTACCGTTTTGTTGTAGCTTAGTGTCTTGGTGTCTTTGTGGTAAATCTCTGATACCGATGAAGACAGCCTCATCAATCGAAGTAACCCGTACCTATCTAGAAATGCGTGACCCGGCCGAGTTACAGCCCGCGCGCAATAATGACCCACGCATTCGCGTTGAGCAGTTGCCTGATTGCTCCGCGTCCTTCTTTCGTTATCTCTACGTTGAGGTGGGCCGGAACTATCACTGGATCGATCGTCTGCCATGGACTGATGAAGAGATTGCCGCACATTTGAGTCAGCCGGCGGTTTCCTTGTGGGTAATGACTGAAGACGGCACGAATGCGGGCTACTTCGAACTGCGACGTTGCGAAGATGGCTCGGTTGAGATCGCTTACTTTGGACTGCTGCCGGAATTCATTGGCCGCGGACTAGGAAAACATCTGCTGACATGCGCCACCGAGCAAGCCTGGACGGAAGGCGCGAACCGTGTCTGGTTGCATACTTGCACGCTCGACGATCGGGCTGCGATGCCGAATTACCTGAAGCGAGGCTTTCGAGCATTCAAGACTGAAAAGTATCTCGCTAATGCGAGTGAATGAGACGACCGCTGACCCAAACGGGGCAGTAGCGCGATCGTAAGGGAGGCCTCACTCCAGCTTCAGCGAACATTATTTCTCCAAAATTCTGTGGGGCGGTTTAGCAGGAATGAGCCCTCCCTCACGATCGGGCTACTGCCCAGCCTTTCCGCTCCGATAAAAATGGATTCGGATCTCTTCCAGAGTGGCCATGCCTTCTTCGATCTCTTTATCGATCAGAGTCAGAAAACTCTCAAGCTTCTCGCGCGTGTCGACTATCTCGACAATGATCGGCAGGTCCTGAGAGAGGCGCTCGATCTTGAAAGTGTGCAGTCGGCTGTGGGCGCCATAGCCCATCATGCCGCGGATCACCGTGGCTCCCGCCAGCCCTTCTTCTCTGGCTTTCAGCACCAGCCATTCATACAAAAGCTTCCCGCCATGACGGTCGCTTTCGCCGATGAAAATGCGCAGCAGGTAACCTTCCGACGGAAGCATCATGATGTCACCCCCAAATCTGATAGGCCAGCGCCCGGCTGATCCAGACCGCGCCCAATCCCAAAACCAAATGCGCTGCGACGTTTGCGAAAGCGAGTGTGCTCTGGCCGTCTCGCCAGAGGTTCATAGTCTCGCTGCCAAAGGCAGAAAAGGTGGTAAATCCGCCGAGAATCCCGACAAACACAAAGGTTCGTGATTCGGCGGTGAAGACCCCGCGCGACTCTGCCAGCTGGGAAAGAAAACCGATGATAAAGCAGCCGATGAGATTTACGGCCAGCGTGCCGTAGGGGAAGTCTATGCTGCGGCTCAACTGCTGGACGTATCCGGTTGCCGCATAGCGAAGAGTCGAGCCGATGAACCCGCCGATGCCGGCTAAAAATAATTTGCCCACGTTGATGACTCCTGACCAGAGATTTGGTAGGAGTCATCAGCACGCAGGCATTTAATGGCGGACTCCATCGCCCGATGTAGCGCAAGCTGCCAGCTTGCGCCCGCATAGCACAGGCTGGCAGCCTGTGCCTACACGAATGCGAAATCAAACTGTTCCTGCAGGATGCGCGGATCGCTGTTGATATCAACAGATCCAAGATAGTCTTCGATTTCGTTTAGCACTTCGCGCTCAGGTCCGCGCAAGGCCTTGGCAACTTCCGGATTGATGCGCAGCATTGCCTGTCTTTTGCCGGATTCGCCTTCGCGACCCAGCCGCCGCGCCTGTTCCAGGATCTCGTAACAGATTGTTTGCGGAGACTTCACCAGACCTGCACCCTGGCAATACAGGCAAGGCGTGCACAGCGTGCGCTCGAGCGATTGCTTCACGCGCTTGCGAGTCATGATTACCAAACCGAAGTCATTGAACGAAAGGACTTTGGTCGGTGACTTGTCGTATCGCAGCGCATCCTGAAGTTGAGTCATCACGCGCTGGCGATTGCGCCGTTCTTCCATATCGATCAGATCCAGCACGATAATCCCGCCCAGATCTCGCAGACGAATCTGACGCGCGATCTCTTCGACCGCTTCCATGTTCGTGCGGGTGATCGTGTCTTCCAGGCGGGTCGCACCACGGCCCACGAATTTTCCGGTGTTGACGTCAATCGAAACCAGCGCTTCAGTCTGGTTGATGACCAGATAGCCTCCCGATCGCAGCCAGACTCGCGGTTTGATTGCTTTATCAATCTCGGCCTGCACGCCGTAAGCTTCCAGGATCGGTTCGTCCCGCGTGTAAAGCTTCACGCGCTTAACCAGACGCGGCTGCATCCGATTAACGAATTCGACGACGCTCTGGTATTCATCTTCCGTATCAATCCTGATGGCGGTAAAGTCTTCCGACAGTTGATCGCGCAGAATTCTCTGCACCAGATCCAAATCTTTATGCACCAGTGCAGGGGCTTTCGCCTTTTCCGCGTCCTGACGCAGGTCATGCCAGGTGCGCAAGAGATACTTTGCATCAGCGTGCAGATCGGCTTCGCTGGCGCCTACTCCGGCAGTGCGCACGATGAAGCCGCCGGCCGGCTGTTTCTCTTCGACGTGAATCTTTTGAATCAGTTTGCGCAGACGGGTTCGTTCGCTGTCCGACTCGATCTTCCGCGATACGCCCAGATGTTCAACCGTAGGCATGTAAACGAGAAAACGGCCGGGCAGAGCGATGTGCGAAGTAATACGCGCGCCTTTCTTAGCAATAGGTTCCTTTGCGATCTGCACCAGGATTTCCTGGCCTTCCTTTAGCAAATCGGTAATTGCAGGTTGTGGGGCGCGCTCGTGCCGGGCCGGACGGCGGCCGCCGCCACGACCACCGCGCGGAGCCGGCGGGCGGCGTTCAGTGCGCGTCGCAACTTCCGGTGCGTCCTTCTCTTCAGCTGCGGTGACGGGTTCTTCAGCCGGCGACGGTCGCTCTTCAATAATGTTATCCGGTTTGGCTTCGAGCGGCAGATCCGCCGGCTCGACCTCTTCAGCCAGGCCGTTAGCTCCGTCGGCTCCGTCCGCGTCATTAGCGCCTTCGCCTTCGGCGCCCTGTGGCCGTTTCGAGGAAGGCCGGCGGCGGCGGCGGCCACCACGCCGGGTAGCAAACTCCTCATGCACGCGACCCGTTGTGATACTGGCTTCTGAATCCGGGGGAACAATCTCGGCAGCAGTCTCCGCCTGACTTTCATTATCTGTCAGATCATCCTCGACCTTCTTTGATTTGAACAAGCGCCCGATCACACTGGGCTTTTTCTTGCGGGCTGTTGTTTCTTTGGCGGCAGCGGTCCGGCGAGCAGGACGCTTCTCGGCCACTGCCGGTTCGACATTAACGGGTTCGGTGACCGCTGAATCATCCGGAGTTTTTGTGGCCGTGGGCGGTTCAGAATCGGGGGCCTCGTCATCGCTGACGCGCTCGAATGAAAGACTGCGTGAACTTTCCTCGGCGATTTCGTCCACAAAGTTGCGTACGCGGGCGGCTTCCAGTTCGCGGGCTCGCTGGAGCGGCGCCACGCTGGAATCGTCGTCGTCGGCGATCCGTTGAAACGACCCTGTTTCGGCAGAGGTGGCATCAGACAGGAGCGAACCGACAGATACGCTGGGTAGATCTTCCATGTCGAACTCAGCCGCATGAACTTCATCCATCAGGCGCTCCTGTAACCGCGCGTCCTTGAACATCTCGCCATTCATGGCGCGCTCTTCATCATCGCTAATGCGCTGGAACGAAGACTCCGCGTTCACAAATGGAGTATCGATAGGCTCGGCTGGAATTGGCACTACGCGGCGCTCTTCCGGAGCGTCGGAACGAGTTGAGCGGCTGCGACCACGTCCTCCGCGACGCCCGCGACGGCGCGGTCCGCCCTCTTCGGCTTCCTCTGTCGTTTCAATGGCCGATGGAGCTTCGGCCTCTACCTCGACCAGTGGTGCATCGCGCAGGGGCTCAGCACGCTCTTGGGCCCCCTCGATGTGATGTTCGCGTTCGACGCGGCTTTGCTCGATGCGTTCAGTGGCCGCGCGGGTGGCGGTTTCGGGATCGACCTTCTTTGATTTATCGACGACGATGCGCTCGAATTCGGCCTCCTCGTCAAAGAAATCGGTGACGTAAAGAAACGCGTCGCGTTCCAATCCGATATCGACAAAGGCGGATTGCATGCCGGGCAGGACGCGCATTACGCGTCCTTTATAAATGTTGCCGACGATACCCTGGTTCTGTTCACCGCGTTCGATGTAGAACTCTGTAACGCGATCGTTTTCGACGATCGCAATTTTCTTTTCTTTTCCGTTGACACTAACTATTAACTCTCGTGACATTGATGTTCTTTCTGTAGCGCCGGCGCAAACTCTGCAAGCCCGAAGGCGAGACATGCGCCGCGCGCACACGTTTATTGAGCTGGAGCGCAGGCATCGTGCGGGTGATCCGCGGACTTCTTTGTCCGCGCTCTATGCTGGTTGATGGTTGGAGATGGACGGCAGAATATGCCGTTGGTTGGTTTGTGATTTTCGCCGGCGATGGCCGGCGGAGACACTTCAGGTCTCGATCAGGTAGATCGAGATCCGTCGCGTGATTTGTCAGTCCCACCTGCCGCAGGCGGGTACGCGTTTGATTCAAACGGGAACTCCGTGAACCGCTCGGTGCTGCTCATAAGCAACGACCGTCCAGGGAGCCTAGCGTAGCCATTTATGGACGCGCTCTGAAACCTGGTTGGCGATTCGTCAATGGCCGTCGAACTGACGGCTTCAAAAATCCTCGCTCGACTTCAATGCATTGGAAACTAAGTTAGCGATGCGTTGCGACCGGGCCGGATGCCTGGACGAGGCGAGCGACGCGAGTATAACAGAGGAAAGGCAGTGAGTGCCAACCTAGGGGGCTGATTGGTTTTCCTGGCGGCTTTGCCGCAGCACATAGCGGAAAGCCTCCGGCTTTCCGGCAGGACCGACACCCTTCTCTTCCCCGAGGCTACGCCTCAAGGCTAGCAAGATTGATTTCATTGACGTCCCTCTTACGATACCTAGCAGACGTGCACATAATTTCCCGCGACTCGCCCTGTTATTACTTGACCTCTCAAATATTTTGGTTTGTCAGACGGTAAGCCGAAGGTTTACCGCTATGTGCTGCGGCCGAGCCGCCAACTACCCACGCGTCACTCTTCTAATCAGCTCCGCAAACCGCGGGTCGTTGCGCACCGCACTCAGATTCGGATCATTCTCAAAAAGCGGCTTGTTCTCGTTCCCCAAAGCCACCGAACGCTGCAACCACTCGAATGCCTGGTCGGGCTCGCCCTCCAACGCATAGACCGACGCAACCGCGTACGCTACATCCGGATCCACCGCAGCGTTGCGCTTTACATCTTCGTTCAGTTCGGCGCGCGCGGCTTCGTGTTCGCCTAGCGCGCTCAGGCACATTGCCAAAAATGGCCGTACGCCGTGAAGGTTCGGATTTTGCCCCAGAACTTCACGCAACAAGTCGCACGCCGCGTCGACCTGGCCGCTGTAATACATAGTAATGGCGCGAAACATCCGTAACAGGGGATTATTCGGCTCGACCGACGCGGCCCGGTCCAATTCGCGCATCGCATCGTCAGTCTTACCCTTGTAAAGAAAAATCAGCGCGCGATTGTAGCTGACTACTACAAACGAGGCCGGATCCAGATGAACGAGGCGGTCGTAACTGCGCAGGGCGCGATCATATTCGCCATCCAGCCGATGCAGCGTGGCTTTGACGAAATAAACCACGGGCTCGTTACTTGCTTCGCGCCGCATGCGGGCAACTTCTTCCCGTGCTTTCTGTTTTTGCCCGCGCCACAGGTAAACAAATACCATCAACATGCGCGCTTCAATGATGTTGCTGTCAATCGCCAGAGCTTTGTTGAAAGCAGTTTCCGCACGTTCGAAATCTTCAGCTCCGCCCAGGCCCTTGAAAACGCGATTTACATAGCACGCACCCAGACCGTCATAAGCCAGGCCGAACTCCGGATCGAGTTCAATCGCGCGGCCAAAGTGTTCTATCGCCGCATCGCAATCCGCCGCGGCCACGCTGCGGAAGATAAAGCGAGCAAACCGATCGCGGCCGCGCAGGTATGCTTCGTAAGCTTCGGCGTTGACGGTCGCGGGTTGCGCCAGGCCCGCCTGCTCGTCAGGACTTAACTCGAGCCGCAACTCATCGACGATGCGCTTTGTTATTTCATCCTGTACCGCGATGATGTCGTTGGCTGAGGCGTCGACTCGATCGCTCCAGATAATCTCACCGCTCTTTACGTCCAGCAGTTGGGCGTTGACTCGGAAGCGCTCTCCGACCGCGATAAAACCCGCCGACAGCACTGCATCGACATTCAATTCTCTGCCGACGTCCGCCGGGTCGACGACCTGGCCCTGATACTTTGACATCACCGAAGACGGCCGCACCACCAACGACCGGATACGCGCCAGTTCAGTGATCACCGCGTCCGCCAGAGAGAATTCGTAGAAACTCGACTCGGGATTGTTGTTGAGATTCTTAAAAGGCAGCACCGCGACACTCTTCTTCTCGCGGTCAGTAATCGTGGTCATCGCCCCTTCCTGCGCATCGGTCAACTGTTTCGAAGAAAGATGCGGCGCGCTGGTCGGCGACTCTGAAGCACCGCTCAGCTTTCGCAGCCAGCGCATGGCGCGGGATACGGGACTCGATCCGCCCAGGTGCCGCGGCGCCGTGACTTCTTCAAATTGAGCGCCTGAGGCCACTTCATGCAAGACGCTGCGCAGCTCATCGCGCAGCTCGCTGATCTTTTGATAACGACCGCGTGGTTCTTTCTGTAGGGCCTTGTCCAGAATCTGTTGCAGGCGCGCGGGGGTCGCCCCCGGCCGGGCCATGGCGAGCGGTTTCGGCTGATCGTAAATCACAGCATGGCGCACATCGATGGTCGACTTGCCGCGAAACGGCCAGGTGCCCGTCAACATTTCATAAAGCAACACCCCGGTCGAGAAAATATCGGCGCGCGCATCGACCTTGTCTCCGCGGGCCTGTTCGGGCGCGGCATAAGTAGCCGTGCCGTACGGAACTCCGATCTCGGTTAACTCGGTTTGATGGATTCCGCTGGTTGCCGCTTCGCTTTCATCCAGCAGTTTGGCCAGGCCAAAGTCCAGAATCTTTACCTGGCCCGAGTCCGTTACCATGATGTTGCCTGACTTAATATCGCGATGAATGATTCCGCGGGCGTGCGCCGCGGTGAGCGCGTCGGCTACCTGAATGGCAATGCGTAGCGCGCTTTCAAGTTCCAGCGGCCGGCCGTTCACAAGTTGGCGCACGTTCCGGCCTTCAACGTACTGCATGGTGATAAAGTGCAGGCCGTCTGCCTCGTCCATGTCAAAAATAGTGCAGATGTTCGGATGATCCAGCGACGAAGCGAGCCGCGCTTCGCGCTCAAAGCGTTTCAGGTTGGCTTCCTTAACGGTGAGTTCCGGCGGCAGAACCTTGACGACCACGGTGCGTCCGAGCCTTTGATCGACGGCTTTGTAAACCGTGCCCTGACCGCCGGCGCCGATCTTTTGAGTGATTTTGTAGTTGCCGAGGATTTGCCCGATCATTAGTGCGCGTATTCTAAAGCAGAAGGCAAAAAGCGGAAAGGAAAAGACAGCGAAAGGTTTGAGTCGTGCGGAGAACGATTGGTGCCTTCGGCGGGACGGCCTGACCTTCTAAAGTCCGAAACCAGTTAGGGTGAGATCAGATCATCTGGAATTGTTAGATTGGCCGGTGGGCGGCATGGCGCCCTTTCGTATTTCGATGACTCCTTCTCGAGCTTTTCAACGAGCTCTGGCTTCCCGTCTCCAGTAGCTTTGGCAGCCATTAGTCGTAGCCATGCAGCGGCCTCATCGCAGCGGCCGAGCTCGCCCAGCGCCAGAGCGATCAACTCGCCGTGGTTCAAGGAACCAGTTGTCTTGTAGACAAGTTGAGCGAGTCCGAGCGCCCGAGCGCCATCGCGTAGGTCGAGCCGCGGCGACGCCGCCAGCAGATAGGCGAGCAAAACTGACGTCTGGCCTCTTTGCTGGTGGCGAGCATAGCCCTTTTCCAGACTGGCCAATGCCTCTTGGTACTGATTCTTTCGTTGCAAGAGTCTTACCTGTTCCAGTAGCGCATCTTCATTATCCGGATCAGCATGGACCACGGTTGAGAATGCGACCAGCGCTTCTTCGAGCCGTCCTGACTGCAAGAGTTGTCGGCCCAAAAGGAATCGAGCGCTGAGATCGTTTGGGTCAGCGCTGAGGACCGATTGCAGGTGAATGATCGCCGGGGCAGGTTTATTTTCATTAGCCAATAGCACGGCCAGGTTGTAATGGGCGATCGTGTTCCTGGGATCGATGCGCAAGGTCTCTTCAAACTGGGCCGCGGCGCCTTGCAAATCTCCTGTTTGAGTTAGCACGGCCCCCAGATTGAGCCGAGCAGAAATGCTGTCGGGCTTTGTGACGATTGCCTGGCGAAATTCAGCAGCAGCTTCGCCATATCTCTGCGCCGCCAAAGCCAGCCGGCCGCGAACTATATGAACCCGCTCTCCCTTGATCAATTTCTGTAATCCGTCCATCAGCGGATCAGCGACTCGCACGCCTACCGGGCCTTGCTGTTCCAACTGGGCCCGCGCCTTCTCTGCCTCGCCCATGCCGCGATAGGCCATAGCTAAGGAATAGTGGATTCGATTCGCATCGGGCACCTGGGCCAGGGCTTTCTCGAAATGCCCTGCTGCTTCGCCATAGCTTCTTCGCGACAGCGCTACCTGCCCAAGTCCATAGTGTGCCGACGCATTGCTGGGATCGATCTCAAGTACTGCCTTGAAAATTTTCTCCGCGTCTTCCAGCCGGTTTAGCTCCAGGTAGATGTTGCCCTGGTTCACGGCGACGGCTACATATTCCGGGCGCAGGTTTTGTGCGATTTGATAATGGCGAAGAGCGTCGTTGACGTGACCCTCCTCCTGATCCAGCTTGCCGAGCAAATATATCCAGCGAAAATCTTTCGGCGTCAGCCGGTTGGCATTCAGATAACATTCCCGGGCCGAAGAGATGAGCGAATATGCGTGATATATCTCTCCCGTGGCGCCGTAAGCCTCACTGAGTATCGCCGGCGAGGTCGCCGGATCTTTCACGGCTGCCGCTAAAGCGCTTTGCGCCGATAGCAGTTGCTCACGAACTTCCGGTTCCAACTGCGTCGGGTCTGGCCAATGCACCGGAACAAGGTTGGAACGGGGCGGCGCCAGAACACTGCCGCTCGCGCCGGCAGACTGCGATCGAGCATCCGGTACTAACGCAAAAGCAACCAGGATCAGACAGAAGCCCCAAGGCCGAAAGTCGCGGCCAAACTTCTTTTGAATCGCGAGGCTCATTTTTTCGCCGGTGCGATGCCTTCCTTCCACGTAGTGTATTGATCGATCGGCGGATCCTTCATCTCCCCGACGCTGCCATCCGGCCAATGCACTCGCACTATCTCTACATGAGGATCGCTGCCCAGACCGGCCAGTACGCGCGGGTCGTTCGCCGATAGATAGCTGCCGTCAGCTCTGGCCCGCCGCCACAAAACCTTGTTCTTCGTGATAACTATTTCGACCCGCGCACCCAACATGTCTCGGCCGCCTTTTTCGCCGACGAGGCGGAGTCCCAACCAATGGCTTCGGTTCCCGACTTGATTAAGAAATAGCCTGGCCGGCCCATTGTTGTTTGTGACGAGTACGTCCGTGTCACCATCGTTGTCGATGTCACCAAAAGCGGCACCACGACTGGCCTCGAGCAGCGGAAGACCTGCACCTGCCGGCTCGACGACTTCAACGAAGCTTCCCTTTCCAGTGTTATGAAAGAGTTGATTCGGCTGGCCCAGCGGATAAGGATCCCCGTGGCGCATAAGCTCGGGTAACAGCTGCACGGAGCCGTTCGCTACGAACAGGTCGAGCCAGCCATCGTTGTCATAGTCAAAAAACAGGGTACCGAAACCGGTGAAACGACGCCCCGGCATTCCCAGGCCCGCCTCACGGGTGCGATCCTCAAACAGCGCTTTGCCCAGGTTCATGTAGAGTGTGTTGGTCTCGTCCATCAGATGGGTTACGAAGAGGTCTTCGGTGCCGTTGCCGTCAAAATCTCCTGCGTCGACCCCCATCCCTGCCTCGGCTTTTCCGTCTCTGTTAACTGCAGCCCCGGCCAAAAGCGCTTCGTTCCTAAAGGTGCCGTCCTTTTGGTTTATCCAAAGTTGATTAGGATCGCCATCATTGGCGACGTAGATATCTGTCCAACCGTCATCATTCAAATCCGCCGCGACAATTCCCAATCCATGGCCGAACTGTCTGTCCACACCGGCCTTTGCGGTCACATCCTCAAAGGTACCGTCGCCTCTATTATGAAAAAGCCGGTTGCCCGGCGCGCGAAAAACACGTGGAGTGCAATAGTCTCTGGCAGTGGTGGCGGCATAACAAGCGGGATTGTTCGTGGTGGAGAAATCCGCGTAATTCACTACCATCAAATCAAGCCAGCCATCCCGATCGTAGTCGAAGAAAGCAGCGCTTGTGCTCCAGCGTGGATCGTCGGCCCCGCTCTTCTTAGTAACATCGACAAACGTGCCATCGCCTTTATTGAGATACAGCTGATTTGAACCCAGGTTTGTGATGTACAGATCGGGCCAGCCATCATTGTTAATGTCGCCGACCGATACACCCATTCCATACCCGTCGGCCATGACGCCGCTTGTCTCGGTTACATCCGTGAACCGGAGCGTGCGGCTTCCGTCCTTCGTGACGACGAGATCGTTTCGAAAGAGGCGGCCGCGCGGCTTTCCCGGCTCGCGCCACGGGAACAGTGTGCGCGCCGGTTGGTCTCCCGGTTCAAGCACGGTGCCTTGCACCAGGAAGACGTCGAGATCACCATCATTATCAAAATCAAAAAGGGCCACACCCGCGCCCATAACCTCCGGCAAGAAGAGCTTGCCCGTCATGCCATTGTAGTGACGGAACTTCAGACCCGTCGTGTCAGTAACCTGTTTGAAAATCGGTGAGGACGGCGCATTTCCCGTTTGCTGCCGCTTTGGTTGGCAGTAGACCGCAATCGTGCCGAAGCAAAATGCAGTCACGACAACCGCCAGAAATGGCTCTGAGATAGGCCTGTAATTCATGCCGCCACCTTGTCGGGCGAGTATCTCAAAAAGGGTTAGCGCAAGCCAATCCTGGAATTCCTTGACTGTGCCCGTCTTCTTTGTTAAAAGACTTGCTAGCAACAGTAAACCTGCCATAGTTCATTAGATAAAGTCCGAAGGTTCCCGGAACGTCTAGGCCTGCCTTCCACTCCTTCTCTGGTGCTATGGTTCTTTCCCAAACAGGAGGCATCTAAAAATGAAGTATCAAAAGTCCTTGGTGGTTGTGCTATTCGTCGCAGCCGCATTTGTGTGTCTACAGACGGCCGCGCTGGGTCAAGGAGCAAGCCAGACCGCCAACCTCAGGGCTGAGGGAATGGGGGTCAGATTTGACTCGTCAATTCAGCACACGAGCGCAACCCTGACAATTTCCGCCCCGGACGGCACCGTGTATCGTCGGGAATTCGGAGCAGGTGCCGTTCCCTCGTTCGCGCTTTTTGATAAAGCTGGCGCCGCCCTCGGCAACGGTACGTATACCTATGAACTCCGATTAAATACGGCGCAAGCGCGCGATCCTAAAGAGCGCCTGGTGGCGGCCTCGGATGAGGGTGTTGAGGATGAGCAGGGCCGCACCAGCCGTAAACGATCGCGTGTGCAATCCGTGGTTCAATCCGGATCGTTCTCCGTGCTAAACGGCGTCCTCGACGTTGGTGGTGAAACAGAGCCGACTTCCCGCCGAACTTCATCAACGAAGAACTTCGAAAGGACCCCTCTGCAGCAGCGATCCTCGGCAGTTCTCTCCGGCAACACCGTGAATAGACTTCGCAACCATCGTCTTTCACTATTCACTATGCCCGACGACGTGATTCCCGACGATCTAATCGTACAGGGTAGTGCCTGCATCGGACTCGACTGTGTCAACAACGAAAGCTTTGGGTTTGACACGATCCGGCTCAAAGAGAACAACACTCGGATCAAGTTTGACGATACCTCGACAGGGGCGGGCTTTCCCAACCATGATTGGCAACTTACAGCGAATGATTCCGCGAGCGGCGGTGCAAATAAGTTTTCGATTGAAGACGTTACCGCAGCGACCGTCCCGTTGACCATCACCGGCAGCGCACCGAACAACTCAATCTTTGTTGACAGCACTGGACGTGTGGGATTACGCACCAGCACGCCGGCGTTGGACGTGCACGCTGCTACCGGCAACACCCCCGCGATTCGCCTCGAACAAAACAATGGCGGCGGCTTCACGGCCCAGACGTGGGATATCGCCGGCAATGAAGCTAACTTCTTTGTCCGCGATGTCACCGGCGGGTCACGCCTGCCCTTCCGCATTCGACCTGGGGCGCCCACTAGTTCGATCGACATCAACGCGACAGGCCTCGTAGGTGTTGGGACGGCGAGCCCAGCGGCCAAGTTGCATAGCGTGATCACTAGTGCCAGCACTGTAACAGCTCCAGTTGACGCTGCGGCCATTGGACTGTTCGTTTCAAACTCGGATGCGACAGCCAATAATATTGCCGCGATTTCTCTGGGGAATTCGGCGCCTGGCAATCAGGCTCAAATCGGTGTCATAAACCTTGGATCAGCCGTCACTGCGGGCGGTCACCTTTTCTTTAACACTCGAAACGCCGGCGGTGGCTTAGCAGAGCGTATGCGCATTACCTCTGCCGGCAACGTCGGCATTGGAACGGCCGTGCCCGATCAGAGGCTGTCCGTCAGCGGAGACGCCAGCAAATCCGCAGGGGGAGGGTCTTGGCAGGTTTTCTCGGATGAACGCTTGAAAAACATCAAGGGCCGGTTCAACAGCGGCCTCAAAGCCGTCATGCAGTTACAGCCAATCCGTTACTCGTACAAGCCTGACAATGCTCTCGGCCTTCAGTCAGAAAAAGAGCAAATCGGTTTTGGCGCCCAGGCTCTGCAAAAGGTCGTTCCCGAGGCGGTAACCCGAAACGCTAACGGCTTTCTGACGGTTAACAACGATCCAATACTCTGGACCATGCTCAATGCGATCAAAGAGCAACAGAAAGAGATCGCCGAACTCAGAGGAGAAGTTCAGAAATTGCGGGCGGCGCGCAAGCATAGGAAGTAAGCCGCGGATAAACCCCTAGCCACGAAAAGGCGCAAGCAGCACAAACGAGTTCCTCGTTTCGCCCTTGCGCCTTTTGTGTGTTTCGCGGCGGCGACGCTCCAACGCAGAAGGCAGTTATTGCCCACTTTCCTGGACAAGGTCCAGAAAACGTTTATAACTCCAGGGCGCGCTTCTTGACCACTTCCATGCGCGCATCAACACGCATCGGAATATACAAATAGCCGGCGACGCTTACGGGGAGGGATCGCGCTGGGCGCCGGGCAAGGTTGCAGAGATCGCCAACTAGTTTACGAATCTTCGCAGTTGTACGCTGAGCGCGAAACCGATAGCGATGAACGTGGCCAGCACCGAAGAAAGACCCGCGCTCATCAGCGGCAGAGGCACGCCGATCACGGGCAGGAGCCCGAGAGCCATGCCGACGTTGATGAAAATCTGGAAGATGAGTCCGCCCACGATTGCCATGATCACCAACATGCCCGTGCGGTCACGAGAGCGGCGGGCGTCGGTAATCAAGCGAGTAAGCAGCAGTGCGTAAGATGCCAGGAGCAGCAGACAACCGACGAATCCAGTGGTTTCCGCCGCAACCGCGAAAATAAAGTCCGTATGCGGCTCAGGCAAAAACTTGAGACTACTCTGCGAGTATTCGGAACCCCGAGCTCCCACCAAACCACCTTCACCCACAGTAACCATCGATTGCCAGGTGTGATAACCAAAGCCACGCTTGTCGGCGTTTTCAGGATCGAGAATGACATTGATGCGCTCCAGCTTGTACCCATGAAGCAAACCGGTCTTTACTCCTACGGTGTAGGCCAGCGGCGCGCCGCCTATACAAACAACGAGCAGTGCCGCGACCACCCACATTCGCATCGACGATAGGAAAAGTACGATCGCCAACAAAGGCAGATAAGTAATCGCCTGGCCAACATCAGGTTCCAGCAGAATCAACGCGATGGGCAAACCAAGAATGGCGCAGCCCATGAAAAGTTCCTTCCAGGTCAGCAACCCGCTGCGATGCTTTCCGAAATACCTTGCCAGCATCAGGACTACGGGGATCTTGACAAACTCGGACGGTTGAAACTGCCCCAGCGGACCGGGCAACCTGATCCAACAACGCTGGCCGTTAATCTTCATCCCGATGCCGGGTATCAGCACAATGACCAGCAATGCCAGCCCCAGCACGTACAGGATCGGCGCGAGCTCAACCAGACGCCGATAGTCGCTGAAAGCGATCGCCACCATCGCTACCAGCGCGATGCCCAAACCAACCAGCTGCTTCTGCCAATAGGGCTCGGTAGGTTGCGCATTATGAATCTCCCACGCGCCAAAGCAGACAATGGCAATCGCCAGCACAGCGATCAGCCAGTCAAAATCACGCAGTTTACGTCTTTGCAGGATGGCAACCATAAATCAGTAAGAGCCGAAAAGTTCAGTTTAGAGGATTACAAGCAAGGTTAACTTGGATTTTCTTAATCTCATTAGCGCCTCGCTTCAGCGAGGTGAAAAGGGGAGTTGATTTAGCGTCCGAACCATTTCAAAGGTTTGATAAGCCGTTGAAACGGCTATCGATCATTAGTTCAATCCATGTCACCTCGCTGAAGCGAGGTGCTAATGAGAAGATGGCCAACTGTCCCATTGTTTCTTACTTCCTACTCTCATCGAATTCTAATCGCCACGTTATTGGCTGGGCTTTCCTTTGCCCCTCGCGTCTTTGCGTAATAGACGTCGTAAATCGCGCGCACTGAGGGCGCTCCGAAGCGCGAACCCAGGCCCGCGTTTTCAATCATGGCAACCACGGAAATCTCCGGCTTAAAGGCTGGCGCGTATGAAACAAACCACGAATGATCTTTGTGTTCAGAACCCTCT
>JAWWPL010000198.1:0-4828 GCA_033850605.1 Blastocatellia bacterium
CAGGTCGCTGCGAACGTCTGTGCAAGGAGCGCAAACGCTCAAATGCCCGGCGACATGGTTTTGATCTTCCGGACTGAGCGACCCGTCAATAAAATCGCTTAGTAAATTTTGATAATTTTCGCAGTTCATTTCTTTCAACCTCGGATGCGTCGCGCATCATACTGCCAAAGCCCCGGACTGCGCGACTCTCGCGGTCTCAAAGCAATAAAGGGGAGACTGCTTCCTTCTTGGCTAAATCGACTGGGCGAATCCTCGCCTCTATGTCAAAGTGGCCCACTTGGGAGCGCGGACAGTTTGTCCGCGGCTTTCTAAAGGCCGTCTCTTGGTTGCTGTCGCGGCTTATTCTGTTGCCTGAGAAGTCCCCGTAATTTCATCCTGGCCTTGTGTAATTGGGACTTTGACGTGCCTACAGAGCAGCCCAGCATCCGCGCAATCTCCTCGTGCTCGTGTCCTTCGATATCGTGCAGCGTGAAAACCATCTTATACCCGGGTGGCAGCTGGGCAATTGCCTTGTCCAGCGCGATGCGGTCGACTACCGGCATGGCGTTGGGGTTCTCGGTCCCTTTGACGATCTGAATGGGCGACTCGCCGTCCTCGGTCGTCTGTTCCAAGCGCACGCCGCGTTTGCGAAAGTGCATCAGCACCTGGTTAACGGTCAAACGATGCAGCCATGTGGTGAAAGCGGATTCTCCGCGGAAACTGCCGATTTTGCGAAAGAGCTGAATGAAAACTTCCTGCGCGAGGTCTTCCGCCTCGGTGACGTTGCCCGTCATGCGCAAGCACAGCGAATATACGCGGCGGTTGTGGCGCTGGTAAAGCTCTTCGAAGGCCGTCATGTCGCCTTCGGCAGCCCTCTGCGTCAATTCGTAATCCGGTGTTCGCGGTGTCTCAGTTTCGCTTGCAGCCACTGTTGTTTCTGCGATCGTCGGGTCGAACCCCGCGCATCGTCCGCGGGTGCGCCGTCGCTCGCCCCCGTGCCCTTGCCCGCTTGAAAGTTAGCTATCGATGACGCTTTAGTATCCGATCATAGATGGGCCGTGACAAGTCAAGAATATGTGTTGATCAAATCCGTCTTAGCCATGCTAGGTCCAATAAGTACGATCAAGTGAGCGATAGTGCACTGCTTCCGAGACGTGGGTCGATTGAATTTTGTCAGAGCCTTCCAGGTCAGCGATGGTGCGGCTAACCTTGAGAATACGATCATAGGCCCGCGCCGACAGGCCCAGGCGAGTCATGGCGCGTTCGAGCATCGTTTCGCTCTCGGCGTCGATCCGGCAAAAGCGTCGAATCTGCCGCGGCGTCATCGCCGCATTGGAGAAGATCCCATCCCCCGACAATCTCTCGGCCTGGCGTTCGCGAGCGCTGATGACTCTTCGACGAATCAAGGCTGAATCCTCCGCGTCGGGCGGCGGATCCCCGGCGAGATCACGAAAGCGAACAGCCGGAACGTCGATGTGAATGTCTATGCGATCCAGCAGGGGGCCAGAAATGCGGCCCACATAACGCTGAATCTGCAAAGGCGTACAGCGGCATTCGCGTGTCGGGTCGTTCCAGAAACCGCACGGGCACGGATTCATTGCCGCCGCGAGCATGAACGAAGCAGGAAACGTTAGCGACATCGCGGCGCGACTAATAGTCACCTTCTGATCTTCCAGAGGTTGGCGCAGGACTTCCAAAACGCTGCGATCGAATTCCGGCAGCTCATCCAGAAATAACACGCCCTGATGGGCCAGCGAGACTTCGCCCGGCCGCGGCAACGCGCCGCCTCCAATCAGCCCGGCATCGCTGATAGTGTGGTGAGGCGATCTAAAAGGCCTGTGCGTGACGAGTCCGGCACGGCCTGTCAGGCCGGCGACTGAATGAATCTTGGTTAGCTCCAGCGCGGCTTCAAACTCCAGCGGCGGTAAGATCGTCGGCAAACGTTTGGCGAGCATGGTCTTGCCCGAACCCGGAGGCCCGATCAGCAGAATGTTGTGCCCTCCGGCCGTGGCCACCTCCAAAGCACGTTTGGCGGCTTGCTGGCCGCGCACTTCGCGAAAGTCGACGCTGTAGTAATCGTCGTGGATCAGTATATGAGAGGGATCCACGCGGATCGGCTCGGGTGGGTTTTCGGATCGAATAGCCGCGATCATCTCGACGGCATGGCGCAAATCGGTAACCGCATAAACATTGACATCCGAAACGACCGCGGCCTCTTTGGCGTTTTCATCGGGCAAGAGCAGATGTTTGGTTTGTGACTGTCGCGCGCGCAGGGCGATCGGGAGTGCGCCCCGAATGGAGCGTACCCGGCCATCCAAAGACAGTTCGCCGACTGACAGGATGTCGGTTAAGTGCTGAGCGTCTCCCAGATCGCCGTTAGCGCCGAGGATGCCGAGCGCTATGGGCAGGTCGAAACTGGCCCCCTCTTTCCTGACATCAGCGGGCGCCAGGTTGATCGTGGTTTTGTGAAACGGAAAAAAGAAAGCGCTGTTGTTAATAGCGGCGCGAATGCGCTCGCGAGATTCACGCACGGCAAGATCCGGCAAACCTACAATCGTCACCGAAGCCGGCGTATCAGTCTCGTTGCGAACTGGTGTTAGATCGACCTCAACATCGACGAGGTTGGCGTCAATGCCATAGACGGCCGCTGACTGCGTACGGAAGAGCATGGGAGTTCAATGTCACAGACTCAGTCTGCGATTCAACGGTCAATACGGGTTACACAGGCAAAACTCCGTGCCGTGTAAAACAGACCGAGCGCGCCTCAAACGAAGCGCGCTCGCCATTTCTTTAGCGGTCGCATATAAGCGAACGCCTATCTCTTACTTGATCAGCTAACCAACTATCTCTGGCGGGATGGCGCCGGAGTGCTTGGTAACTTCACCTCTTGTCCCGCCTGCAATTCAACATTAGGTCCTATACCGTTAAGCCGAGCCAGCTCATCTGGCGACAGTTTCCGGGCTGCGGCAATCCTGGCGATGGTGTCGCCTTTGCGAGCCCTCACCTTGGTTAAAGTCGCGGCGCTAGTGGCTTCGGTTGCGCCCGGTGCTCGACGCCAGTTCGTCAACTTGACGCTGCTGCTGGGAACGACCAGCTTATTGGTAGTTTTCAGGTCAACACCACTGTTCATGCTCTGTAACGTCGCTACGCTGACGCCGGTGCGATTAGCCACCGACTGGAGTTCTTCACCGGGAACGACTGAGATCACGCGAGCTGATTCGCGGCGCTCAGCCGGAACTCGCTTGAGCACCGAAGCTACCTGCTTGCCTTTACCCGCCGGTACGCGAAGCTGGAAAGACTCGCCGCGCGGCGTGGTGTCGCGTTTCAGCTCAGGATTCAATGATTGAATGAAATCGACACTGGTATCTGTAGCGTCCGCGATCAAGCGCAGGCTGGTCGCCGAGGGAACCACTACCGGCTCGAAACTAATTGGAGCTTCCGGGCGGATGCCGCGGAAGCCATACTTCTCAGGATTCTTGGCAATCAGAATCACGGCCAGAATATTAGGGACGTAATTGCGAGTCTCTTGCGCGATGTAGGGATAAATCTGCCAGTAATTAGCGGCGCCGGCGCGCGATATGCCCCGGTCAACGTTTAGTGCGCCGGTGTTGTAAGCAGCCATAGCCAGCAGCCAGTCACCGTTGTAGCGCTTTGCCAGATCCTTCAGGTATCGTGCCGAGGCCTGCGTCGGCTTTTCGATGCCGTTGCGCTCATCGACCCAGGCAGTCTGGCGCAAGCCATACTGCGTGCCGGTGCCCCCAACGAACTGCCACAGACCGGAAGCGGCTGCCCACGAGCGGGCCTTCGGGCTCCAGGCGCTTTCGACCTGACCCAGCCAGGTAATATCTTCAGGCACTCCCTCTCTGCGGAACGTCTCGCGCGCGATTTTCATAAAACGACCAGAGCGGCGCAGTCCCGCTTCCATCGTAGACCGGCCACGACCCTGGTAATAATTGATGTATTGCTGAATTAAGGGATTGATGGTGAAGTTGAAATCGAGCGAGTTCTTTGCTTGCTCCAACGCATCAAGTTGTTCGCCTGAAACCTTTTGTTCGGTCTGGTTGAGAATCAGCTTGCTGAGCGGATCGAGTGGGGAAATAGTGAAACCCTGCTCTCTAAAACCAATCTGAACCTGCTTCGGCGGTTGCACCCGGGCAACTTCTACGGTTTCTGCTTTCGGATTTGGCGAGGTCTGCGCGACCACCGGAGCTGCGTTCTGCTGGGGCGATGCCTGGATCAGTGGAACTTCTTCACGATAAATCTTCTCCACCAATTCTAAATATCCGGTCTGCAGTCGTTGACTGGCGCGCACATCCAGGCCGGACATCAGAATCTCATCAACGGCTTTATCAAACTCATCACGGGCCTGCTCACGCTTGTTGTCTTCCAGATTAAGCTTGCCCTTGCGAAAATGATCGTTGGCGCGCTCTAGTACCTGGTCTACGCGCGGATCGGTTCTCTGGACTTCAGTCTGAATATCGCGAGCGGACGAGCCGCCGGGAATTTGGGCTTGAAGGATTGCTGGAACAAAAAGGGCTGCGGCGGTAAAAAAAGCGCTCACAGATAAACGAAGAGGGCTACGGGTCATCAATCGTTGTTCTCCTCTGGTATTACTTTGGGCGAATCCACGACTGCGACTTCCACCGTTGAGTCGCGCTGCGGCATTCACTTACTAAAACAATGCGGAACGGGGGAAAGTTCCGATTTTTGTGGCTCAAAACCAGCCACACGAGCCGCGAGGTTACCATACGAGTTGGGGGGTGTCAAACTATCTACCTCGCAAAAATCGGCCTGAAGTCCCCGGTTTTGCCCGTGCCCAGGCCTTCCACATGCAGGAAAATCAACGGAT
>JAWWPL010000228.1:0-5949 GCA_033850605.1 Blastocatellia bacterium
CGGGAAGTCTCAGTGATGTCCCAAAGGGACTGCGGCCTCCAGCCCAGGGTTGCTTCGGCTACCTTGGGAAACTAGTAAGAAAAGAAATTTCAACCGCAACGCGGTTGCGTCATTCTCTCCAAGAAGAATGCATCAAGCAGACGCAACCGCGTTGCGGTTGAGGACAAGATTGCTTTCGTTACCCAGGGTAGCCGAAGCGGCAACCCTGGGCTGGAGGCCGTTGCCCCGTTGGGGCATAACTGAGAACCTGTCGTAGTCGTCAGGGGAAATTCGGACTTTTGAGGCAAAGCCTCTTGATGTGCGGAAAGACTTCGCCTTTCCGTTGACTGCCGAAGAACAGGGGTGCATTGTCGGAAGGGCTGAGCCCTTCCGCACATCCAGCGGCAGAGCCGCAGTAGGGCTAGTTAAGGCGGCGCCCGTTTGTCTGTGGTAAATTAAGCGGAAACCAATACGGAGAATCTTTCTTGAGTGATGACCTTCTCAAATGGCGTTCTGAGTTTCCTATTCTGGAGAAGACTGTCTATCTGATTTCCCACAGTCTGGGCGCGATGCCGCGCGCTACCTACGAACGGTTACATCAGTACGCTGATATTTGGGCCACACGCGGAGTGCGCGCCTGGGCCGAGGGCTGGTGGAACATGCCCGTGACCGTGGGGAATGAAGTCGCGCGCATCATTGGCGCTGACAGCGAAACGGTAGTGATGCATCAGAACGTTTCGATTTGTCAGTCGCTGATTCTGTCGTGCCTGCTGCCGCTGCCCGAAAATTCAAAACGCCGCAAAATTGTTTATTCCGAGCTCAATTTTCCTTCGGTCATGTACGTGTATGAAGCGCACGCGCGTGCACATGGCCTGCGCATCGAAACTGTAAAATCTGATGACGGTATCACCGTGCCGCTGGAAAGAATTCTCTCCGCGATCGATGAAGAAACGCTGCTAGTCCCGATCTCGCATGTGTTGTTCAAGAGCGCTTTTCTGCAAGACGCGCAAGCCATCACTGAGCGAGCTCACGAAGTCGGCGCCATGATAGTGCTGGATACCTATCAATCGGCGGGCACTGTTCCTTTCAGCGTGAAGCACTTGCAGGTTGATTTCGCCACCGGCGGGTCAGTGAAGTGGTTATGTGGCGGCCCGGGCGCGGGATATCTTTACGTGCGTCCGGATTTGATTGATCGATTGGAACCAAAGACGACCGGATGGATGGCCCACGAACATCCCTTCGCGTTTGAGAGTGAGCTGCGTTACGCTCCGAACATCACGCGGTTTCTGCATGGGTCTCCGGCGATTCCCGCTTTGTATGCGGCGCAGTCCGGCTATGAAATCATCAACCAGATCGGCGTGGGAAGGATTCGCGAAAAGAGCGTGCGCCAGACCGAGCGCCTGATCTCGTTGGCCCAGGAAGCCGGTTTTCGAGTAACCAGCCCAAAGAATCCGGCCCAGCGTGGGGGCACGATTACAGTTTGGGACGACAACGCGGCGGCGTTCACGAAGGAGTTGATTCGCCGTGAATTCATCGTTGATTATCGGCCCGGAGCAGGCGTGCGTATCTCGCCGCACTTCTATACCAAGGACGAAGAACTTGAGTTGGTAATCGCGGAGCTGAAAAAGATCCGCGACGAGAAGGCTTATACCACGAGTGAAAAAGTCGGCGCCGCGTTCTAAATGGAGCGCGGGCATCTTGCCCGCATTGAGCGCGAAGCGCGAACGATAAGTGCATTGAGGACATCTGATTAGAAAACTGAGCGTGCTGCGCACGCTGTACGGGCAGGATGCCCGCGCTCCATTACACATGGCAAATAACAACACCAAGAACGCCCCGCTCTCCTACAACAAATACCTGCGTGTGCCGGAGCTAATCGAGTTACAGTCATGCCTGTCGACCCCTGCCCAACACGATGAATTGCTCTTCATCACTGTGCACCAGGCTTACGAACTCTGGTTCAAGCAAATCCTGCACGAGATTGATGCCGCGATCGAGTTGATGAAGCAAGACCTCGCCGGCGAAGCTGCCCAGGCTTTACGCCGCATTGTGGAAATTGAAAAGCTGCTGATCGCCCAGATTCATATTCTGGAAACTATGAAGCCGGTCCGCTTTCTTGGCTTTCGCGACGAACTGAATCCGGCCAGTGGGTTTCAGTCGATGCAATTTCGCGAAATTGAATTCTCTTCCGGTTTGAAGGATGAAAAGATCTTACGCGCGTTCGCCGGTGACGACTTTGCTTTCCAGCGTTTGCAGGCGCGCATCAACGCGCCTTCGCTTTCCGAGGCGTTCTTTGCGCTGCTGCGCCGCCACGGGTTCGACACTCCCGGCAGCGATTCACCGCGTGACGCAAAGGAACGACGCAGCAATTACGGCAAGCGACAACGTGCGCTGGTCGAACTGCTCACGCATGAAGAAAAGTTCTATAAAGAATCCCAACTCGCCGAAGGACTGATCGAGCACGACGAATACTTTTCTCTCTGGCGTTCACACCACATCAAGATGGTCGAACGCATGGTCGGCGCCAAACCCGGAACCGGCGGTTCGGAGGGCGTCGGATACCTGCAGAAGACCCTGGACAAAAAATTCTTTCCCGAGCTTTGGGACGCCCGCACTTACCTGAGCACCAAACACGAAACCGAAGGATGTCCGTTTGCTAAGACATGAATTGCGGTTCGGTACAGAACCCGGAGCGGTAGCGACGGGATCCAACCACTCAACTTTGGTTTCGAAGGTTTTTCACTCGAACTTTGATTAACCACAAAGACACAAAGAACACGAAGGCTGTTACTTAAAGAGCATCAGCAAGCTCTTTGTGCCTTAGGGGCTTTGTGGTGAACTAACTTCGTCACATGGATCCACGTCGCCGCTGAGGTATTTTGCACGCTACTGAGCCGGAGCTGCTCTTTCGGTTCGGTACAGAACCCGGACCGGTAGCGACGGGATACAGCCATCCAACTTTGGTTTCGAAAGTTTTTCACTGGAACCTTGATTACCCACAAAGACACAAAGAACACGAAGGCTGTTACTTAAAGAGCATCAGCAAGCTCTTTGTGCCTTCGGGGCTTTGCGGTGAACTAACTTCGTCACATGGATCCACGTCGCCGCTGAGGTCTTTGCACGCTACGGAACCGGAGCTGCTCTTTGCCTCGCCAACTCAGTTCGAAAAGCCTGCTCCCTCTCAGCCACATACTTCTTGTAGCCGTCGGGATCGATGAACGCGGTCGAGACGCCCTCCTTGAAACGGGCATACTTGGTTTCCATGTCGAAGTAATTGCCGTGGGCGCCCAGAAAGTAGTCGCAAGGCAATGAGTTCAACACTCGGAACATGCGTTCATAATCTTCGGCGATCCGGGGATAGAGAGTATTGCCGACGAGTTTGTATCCGGGATTTACGTTAGGGCTGCCCACAATTATCACGTTGCGCGTCTGCCCGCCTTCCAACACTTTCATCGTCCAGGTCGTGCAGCCCTTCGTGTGTCCCGGTGTCAGATGCGCGACGAGTACTGCCTCCCCCAGCTTCACCTCGCCGCCATCGTGCAGGACGCGATCAACTTTTGTAGGCGGATACAGATTGGCCGGCGTGTTGCCGTACTGAAAATCACTCTTGCCGCCGGACTCGACCACGGGTACGTCGGCATTCATCACCATGTATTTGGCTCCGGTGAGCTGTTTGATCGTTGCGCTGCCGCCATCATGATCCCAGTGCGCGTGACTGATCAAGAGAATCTTGATGTCAGTGAACTTGAATCCCAGTTTCTCGACGCTGGCGCGAATCAGCGGAACGTTGGCTTCGAGATCGCTGTTGATGAGGATGTGTCCCTGCGGAGTGGTGATCAAATAGTTAGCCAGGCCCTTGCTGCCGACATAGTAAAGATTCCCGGCGATGTGGAAAGGCGGAAAGGGTTCGGTCCAGGCAGGATCATTTTGTGCGGCCGCAGAGCCGGTAAAGACCAGAGGGCCAGCAGCTTCCTAATAGAGTCTTAGTTAGTCGGTAGCGATTGTGTTGCGTCACGTTTGCACTTCCAGTCAGCCGGAACTTTTCGATTAAGGAACTCGTTTGGCGGCAGCTTCTCCGGTTGAACATCTGTCAGGATGCGCCCAGAGAGAAACCAAGAGCACTGGTTACAGAACCCGGAGCGGTAGCGACGGGATCCAGCCACTTACTGCGTGAGTCGAATAAGTTCTCGCCTTGAAATCTTCTGAGCATTGGTGCGTATGATATAAGCGTCGTGACGAAAGTTGAGTGGTTGACCCGGTCGCTACCGCTCCCGGTTCTGTACCGAGTTGCGACCCGTATGCGCGTTTCAGTTATCGCGGTCCCATCTTCGATAGGTCGAAGAATGTTCGTGCGGTTGCCGTGGGCGCAGACTGATAATATCGGCGTCGTCGAATTCATGTTTCTCCTCTAGTTCAATGTCCCGGCCGTGCGCTTTGCGACACGCGAGAATTCGCTGATTGATCGCGGTCAAGGGAATTAGTAAAAGCGGCACGATAATGAATGAAGCGATCATCGGAGAAACGAAGCCAACGAGGGGCAGACGAATTCCCTGCGAGCTCGCCAGCCATTTGAGTGCGGCAACGATCACCAGCGCGAGAATGAAACAAACGCTACCTAAGGTCCGTTTTCTCATAGAAGTTCAGGGACAAATCAACGTCAGCTGTATAACTGTCCAACAATTCGTTGGGTTGCGCCGAGAGGAACAGGCACAGGGGATGTTACTGATAGGTCCGCCCTCTGTGTTTGAGCCAACCTGCCGCGTGCCTCCCTTTCGGGTCGTGGTGCGTCCAGTGGACCGTACCGCCCTTTTCGTTCCACACGTACTCGCCGTAGAAGCGTATATCATCGCCTTTCTGTAGCCCGGCGACCCTCGGTGCGATGTCGATGTTGTGTGCAATAAGGACCGTCTGACCTGATTTGAGGCGAACGATGAATCGCTGATGCGTGCCGCCAGAGAGGTCATCCGCGAGTATGCGCGTTACGACGCCTTCGCCTTCAACCTGGACATTGCTCGTCCTGTTTTTGAACGCGCGCCCGATGGGACTGTCGCCACCGGCCGTACCACCGTCTTGCGCCGAGGTCTGAACCGCGCGGCCACAGGCTGTCCAGATCAAGGCACATACAACGATCGCGGCAATGTGGATCCGTTTCACAAGTACTATATCTCCCGACGTTGTCTGAAGGTGACTGCTGAGCTGTGACTCATCCACAGTCTCGCCGCGCCGCTGAGTTCTCGCAAACAAGCCAACGAGTTGTTATGTTGCGCCAGGCGAAAAGAGTTTGTCACGTCGCCGGCGTTTGCCTCGCCACATCCAATCGACCAGAAGATAACAAATGCTGAAATACATTAAGTGAATCAGGAGATAGGTAAACGTCGGGTGCGGCCTGGCCGAAGCGTCTCGTGACATTGCGTGAGACATCACGTAAGCGAGAAAACCAAGAAAGAGAAACATCCCAAACGTTAGCGACAGCCATACGAGCAAAGCGACGAGGACCTTAAGTCGTGCGGTTTCAAAGTCCACTGCCCCGCGTCTGTAATTGCGAATCGAGAATAAGATGAGGAGTACGGGCGTCACCG
The DNA here is from genome assembly GCA_033850605.1 of Blastocatellia bacterium. GTDB lineage: Bacteria > Acidobacteriota > Blastocatellia > Pyrinomonadales > Pyrinomonadaceae > UBA11740. The sequence goes on from JAWWPL010000228.1 coordinate 5,559, forward strand.
CGGCGACGACGATGAGACTCCATCCGAGGATCTGATAGGTGACGTCTGGAAGCAACATAACGATTGAGTTGACGCTGCGGGAGACAACACCGTTACGGACAAGTTGTCGATGACAAGCCCGCTGGTTCCGCTCGCGTCCCACGATTTGTTGGGTCGCGCCTCGGCGATAGAGCGTTCGGTACAGAACCCGGAGCGGTAGCGACGGGGTCCCTCCACTTACTGCGTGGGTCGAACAAGTTCTCGCGTTGAAGTCTTCTGAGCATTGGTGCGTGCGATTTGGGCGTCGTGACGAAGGTTGAATCTTTGACCCGGTCGCTACCGCTCCCGGTTCTGTACCGAGTCAACCATTCGCGCGCGGGCATGGTGATCGAATTCAAGCGCGACTCTGCCT
>JAWWPL010000270.1:0-5646 GCA_033850605.1 Blastocatellia bacterium
TGTCCCTGGCACGGAGCGCTTGTGTCGTAGCTCTGTCTGCTAGGCTGTGCCGGGGGGGAGCACGTACTGGCTGGCTGCCTGTACTACATCCCTTTGTGGAAAACCTCGCTGCGCTGGGTGGAATCACACACGCGTCTTTGATCCGGATCTTCTGGTGCACCTGAAAATTGATAAGCAGGCTCGGCATAAGCATTGCACCGAATGCCAGAGTACCGGTGATGACGCCGCACATTTCGGGAGGCAAATATGGCTAAAGATGAGCGTGATATTCTCGAATTGCTTAAGAGCGAACTCGACTTCGTTGAAAAGGGTGGCTATGGGCGATCAGTCCGCACACCCAGGAAGGCAACTTCGCCATTCCGCGAGTCGCTGACCTGCGTCAATTATGCGTTACCTGAAAAGGCCCATTCTTGTGCCGAGTGCCATCTAATCGAATTCGTTCCATTCGACAAGCACTGGGAAGAACTTCCCTGCCACTCAATTCCTCTGAACGCCGCCGGCGACACGGTTGAGAGTCTTGAGCTCAATGACAACCAGAAAAAACTCGAGTCAGTCCTGAAAGAGTGGATGCGAGCAAAGATCAAAGCACTCGAAGCCGCCCGCTCTCATTGAGCGGGCTTTCGGGATACTCCCCCCTCACCTATAATCATCCAGTCGTCGGAAGGGCTGGATGAGAAATGAAAAGCGAGAAGAAAGCCCTGAAAAATCAAAAGCACAAAATCCTCGTCGTCGACGACGAGAAGATGATTCGATGGTCTTTGAGCGAAGCGCTAAAAGGCTGGGGTTATGAACCCAACGAGGCTTGCACCGTCAATGCCGCCCTCGCCGCTTTTGATGCCGAACCTCCTTCCGCTGTCCTGCTGGACATTAATCTGCCTGACGGTTCAGGCCTTGATGTCTTGCGCAAGATTCGTCATCGACAATCCGACGCGGTCGTAATCATGATTACCGCTAATGTGCTGGTTGACGAGACCATCGCGGCCTTGCGCGGCGGCGCCTACGATTTCATAGGCAAGCCGATCAATCTGGACGAACTACACGTTGCTATTCGCAACGGCATTGAAGCCAGCGCCCTGCGCAAAGAGGTCACGCAGTTTCGCCGCGAACGCGCGCAACAATTCAGCTTTGATCAGATCATCGGGAAGTCGCCGGCGATGCGCGAAATGCTGGCCATGGCCCGGAAAGTTGCGGAGAGCGAGGTCTCGTCAGTTCTGTTGCAGGGTGAGTCCGGGACCGGCAAGGATCTGGTCGCCAAAGCCATTCACTACCAGTCAGATCGTTCGGACGGACCGTTCATCGCGATTAACTGCGCCGCAATTCCCGGCACCCTCCTCGAGAGCGAACTTTTTGGCTACGAGAAAGGGGCCTTCACCGATGCGAAGGCCCGCAAAGAAGGAATGTTCGAACAGGCTGAAGGGGGCACGCTGCTGCTGGATGAGATCGGCGAGCTGGAGTTGAGCCTCCAGGCGAAACTCTTACGCGTGCTGGAAGAAGGAGCTTTCCGCCGCGTCGGCGGCCTGAAAGATATTCCGTTCGACGCCCGGATCATCGCGGCGTCTAATCGCGACTTAAGGACCGAGAGCGAAGCAGGCCGTTTCCGACTCGACCTCTACTACCGGCTGTCCGTAATTCAGATCGATATCCCGTCGCTGCGCGAGCGCGGTGACGACGTGATTCAACTTGCCGAGTACTACATCGAGTCGTTCGGCAAGCGTCTGCGTAAGACCGTGCGGGGAATTGAGGATGACGTGGCTGAAGCATTCCGCCGCTACAACTGGCCCGGCAACGTCCGAGAGTTACGCAACGTGATCGAACGGGCGTTGATCCTGGAGGATGACGATGTGATTACGACAAAGTACGTGCCGCGTAACTTAGTTCCCGGGCCCAGTCAGTCGGGTTCGGAGCGCGACGGGTTTAGCGCTCAAAATATGTTTCGCTTGCCTCCGGCGGGCACGTCGCTCGAAGAGGTTGAGATGTCGCTTGTGCGCCAGGCCATCGATCGCAGCGGTGGAAATCAAACCCGGGCCGCCGAACTCCTGGGCATCTCTCGCGACCAGCTTCGCTATCGGCTTAAGAAGTTAGAAGAAGCTGATGTGGCTGAGGGCCAAACGGCTTGAGTTCTCGTTCCCCTCCCTTTGGGAGGTGTTAGCGGAGGGTGCGAAGCTTAGTACCGACAAGCCCTCTCCCCAACCCTCTCCCTGTCTATACACTCCCAAAGGGAGAGGGAGCTCATTAATCCGTTGATGTCTCGCCGATCGCGTTCGTAACCGCGCTGAAGTGCGGTGCTAATGGGATTAAGTTAGAGTGAAAACCATATCCGCTAAAGAGACAAACTCGCTGAGCTCTGATCTGGCACTGCAGGAAACCCTGAAAGAGCTTTCCGACATCAAGTTCGCGCTGGATCAATCCACCATCGTAGCCATCACCGACCAGCGCGGCATCATTAACTATGTGAACGACGAATTCTGCCGCATCTCAAAATACACACGCGAAGAATTGTTGGGGCAGGATCATCGCATCATCAATTCCGGATACCACTCGACAGATTTCATCCGCGATCTCTGGACGACGATAGCCGGCGGCAAGGTCTGGAAAGGCGAGCTGAAGAACCGCGCCAAAGACGGCAACATTTATTGGGTTGATACGACCATCGTTCCCTTTCTTAATGCTGACGGAAAACCTTATCAGTACGTGGCCATCCGCCATGACATCACGCAGCGCAAGCTCGGTGAGGAACGAATCGCCGAGCAGGCGGCGCTGCTCGACGAAGCCCGCGACGCCATTCTGGTGCGCAATCTTGACGAGACCATTGTCTATTGGAATAAGGGCGCGGAACTTCTTTACGGATGGACCGCGGACGAAGCGATTGGCCAAAATGCCCAGGAGTTGTTGTTCCGGGAAATCCCGCCCCAATTTGAAGAGGCGCAGCGGATCGTTGCAGAGACGGGCCACTGGACTGGCGATTTGAATCAGGTGAAAAAGGATGGCCGCGCAATCATCGTTTCCGGCAGTTGGACGCTGGTGCGAGATGAGAGCGGCACGCCTTATCAAAAATTAGTTGTCAATACCGATGTCACTGATAAGAAAAGGTTGCAAGCCAATTTGGAGCGCTTCGCGCAACTCTCGCTGGTGGGCGAACTCGCCGCGGGCCTGGCCCACGAGATCAAGAACCCGCTGGCAGGCATCCAGGGCATCGTAGATATCTTGCTGCGGCGGCGGGAGGCGAATGATCCTGAGCGCGAAGCGCTCGAGGGAGTGCGCCACGAAGTGGAAAGAATCGACAACACTGTGCGCGCGCTGCTGGCTCGTGCGCGTCCGCGCCAGATGGAAGTTCAGCCTCGCTCGCTTACCGAGGTGACTCAGCGCGCGGTGAATCTGGCAATCGGGCAGGCTGCTGTTCGCAGTGACAGTGCTCAGCAGGTGAGCGTCAGGTTCGAAGCTTCATCCGAGGCGATCATTCTTCCTCTCGACGCAGGGCAAATAGAAGACGCTATTCTCAACTTGATAATCAACGCGATCGAAGCCAGTGATGACGAGAGTCGCGTCACGGTGCGGCTGTTCCGGTCCGAGAGTGATGACGATGCCGCTGATTTGCGGGAGGAAGCGAATATCGAAGTGTCGGATCAGGGTTCAGGAATCAGTGAAGAAGATATGGCTCGCATTTTCCATCCGTTCTTTACAACGCGAAAAGTAGGAACCGGTCTGGGCCTTCCCGCGGTGCGCCGCATTGTGCGTGCTCATGGCGGGAGGGTAGATGTGAAATCGACGCCGGGCCAGGGCTCGACCTTTACCATTCGGCTGCCGCTGAGGAATCCATAGGCTGGATTCAAAGTTTGGACTCAACCCTCACCCAAGGGAGAGGGAGCCAAACATCTCACCGATCTCATTAGCACCGTGGCTTTAGCCCGGTGATGAAGAGTTGGCGAAGTGATCCCGAACCGTTTCTAACGGTTTCCTCCGATCCATCGCGAACAAAACCGTTCCAAACGGTTCCTCCTTTTTCCCCGCATACCTCATCACCGGGCTGAAGCCACGGTGCTAATGAGATCGCTTCGGCGATACTCGTACGGCTTCGTGTGATCGCGGCTGCCAGACCTCATTATCGAGTTTCCGGCATCGCCGGTTTGATGGACGTACCGACGCTGTTACGTTTTTCCAAATAAATGGAACACCTTCCGAATCTCCGGATTGAAAATACCTATAAACCTAAACGCGCTCGCCTGCGTTTAAGTATGATCAGTGTCCATTTGAAAACTAATCTCTGGGGAGCAAAAGTAGATGTCAATAACCAGAAGAACCTTTCTCAAACTCTCAGCCATGTTTGGCGGTACTGCCGGTTTGGGACTGATGCCCGCAGTGTCAGCCTTTTCATCGGGAGTTGCGACGACCGGAAGAGCCGCGAAGAGTCTGCGCATTCTGATTCTCGGCGGCACCGGCTTTACGGGACCCATCCAGGTTAGGTACGCCCTCAGCCGGGGTCACAAAGTCACTGTGTTCAATCGTGGCCGAACGCATCCAGGTGAATTGCCAAAAGAAGCCGAACAGTTGATTGGCGACCGCAATGGCAAACTTGATGCGCTTAAAGGCAGGACCTGGGATGTCGTCATCGACAATCCAACCACGCTCCCGGTTTGGGTTCGTGACGCGGCGCAAATCCTCAAGGGGAATGTCGATCGCTATATTTTCATTTCAACCATCTCGGTGTATGCAGACACTAGTAAACTGAACATGGATGAAACTGCCCCGCTGGCGAAATACAACGGCGCCGATGCGATGAAAGAGACTAACGCGACAATGCGCGCCGGCAACTTTGCTCTTTACGGGCCTCTCAAGGCGCTTTCGGAAGCTGAAGCTGAAAAATGGTTTCCGGGAAAGACGCTGATTATTCGGCCCGGTTATATCGTCGGTCCCGGCGATGAATCTGATCGGTTTACCTACTGGCCGGTCCGCGTCGAGCGCGGCGGCGAAGTCTTGGCGCCCGGAACCACCGCCGACCCGATTGAGATTATCGACGCGCGCGATCTGGCCGAGTGGACGATACGCATGGTTGAGCAAGGAACGGTGGGAAGTTTCAACGCCGTAGGACCCAAAACAAAGTTGTCGGTGGGGCGGATGCTCGAGGTCATCAAGCAGACTACGAAATCTAATGCCCGATTCACCTGGGTCGACGACAAGTTTCTCAGCAGCGAAAAAATCATCGACGATATACCGATCTGGACCTCACCACACGGTCCAGAAATTGGTTATTCGACGATGAACATCAACAAGGCAGTCAACAAGGGACTAACATTTCGTCCACTCGTCGACACAACCAGGGCCACCTTGGATTGGTTTAGAAAACAGCCCACCTCGAGACAGTTGAATATGCGCGCCGGATTAAAGCCGAAACGCGAAGCTGAAGTATTGGCTGCCTGGCACGCGAGCAGGAAATAGATAGTTATCTGACAGCGGGAATTTTCAGTGATGTCCCAAGGGACTACGGCCTCCAGCCCCGGGTTGACGCTTCGGCTACCCGGGGTAGCCTGGAGGCCGTTGCCCCGTTGGGGCATAACTGAGAACCTGTCGTACTCGTCAGGGAAAATTCTGATGTCGAGGGCAACGCATGTGCCGGGACGCGCGTTATGCTATTCGCCGACAACGCGCCCA
>JAWWPL010000278.1:0-21554 GCA_033850605.1 Blastocatellia bacterium
CTACCGCTCCCGGTACTGACCTCATCACTCTCGGCCTGCTCCGTTATCGCGCCCGGCTCTCTACTCTCCCCGCTACCACCATCACGATTACAATCATCGCAATCAGGATCACGCCGTAAGCCGCCGCCGTTCCCAAATTGAAGTCACGCATCGCCGAAGCAATCGCAATCGAAACCGGACGATTCCCCGGGGTGAAGACGATGACCGACGCCACATATTCACCCATCGCGATCACAAAAACCAACAAGGCTCCAGCCAACGCTCCGGGCGCGACCAGAGGCAGACGCACACGCCAGAATCTCCGCCACCAGCTCGCCCCGAGCACCGCGGCCGCTTCTTCCAGCGCCCGATCGAGCTGTTCAATGCTTGCCTGCACGGCGCGCACCACCAAAGGCATGAAGCGCAGAAAATAGACTACTGGAAGAATCCAGAAAGTTCCGATCAGAATGAACGATCCGGTTAGTACGTTTGGTTGTCCGTACGCTTCGGCGACTGAAACAGCGACGACGGTTCCAGGGAGTGCCCAGGGCAGAAGCACCAGCACATTGATCAGACGCGCCCAACGGCTGGGCTTGCCACTGGCCGTCAACGCGGTAACGCAGAAACTCCAAATCAAAGCTGCCAGCGTGGCCATGCCCGCCATCAACAGGCTGTTTATGAAGACTGAGCGAGACTCGACGTCGGTTGTGATGCGGGCAAAATTCGCCACGGTGTAAACCGGAGGCAAAGTCTGTGTAGTCCACGAACCGTCGCGAGAAAAACTTACCAACACCAGCGTCGCTATCGGCAGCGCCAATATCAGACTGAATACAATCGCCGCGCACGCCGCCAGCAACCTGGCTTTGCCGCTTTTCAGCTGTTGGCGCCGGCGAGTAGTACCTTTCATGGCTGCAGCGACGAAGCGCCGCGTCCCCTCGTATCTCTGAAAGAAAAGGAGTGCTACCAGGGAGATCAACGCAAGTAAGACGGTTTCAGTGAGCGCCACGCTGGTGTCGCCCCGCTGACGGGCACTGAAGATTTCCAAGGTCAGCATGCGTACGTTGCCACCAAACAAAAGCGGCGCACTGAAACTCGCCATTGAAGTCATAAATGTTAAGAGGGCTGCGGCTATCAGTGATGGTGTCAATTGCGGCAACGTGACGCGAATGAGAACGCGCAAGCGCGAGGCGCCGAGACTCCGAGCGGCTTCGGCCAGGCCGGCATCGACCCTTTGTAATCCGGCCCCGGCCAGCACGTAGAAATACGGATACATCGTGTAAGTATGAAAGAGCAGCAGCGCGCCCCAGCCGCGGAGCGACCAGGGAGCCTTCGTCAGATGAAAAGCATGCTGAACCGTTCGGGCCAGAATTCCTGATTCGCCGCAGAGAAAAATGAACGCCACCGTGCCCACCAATGGAGGTAACACGAGGGGCAGTGCTGCCAGCGCAGCAAACAAGCGTCGTCCGGGAAAAGCATATCGTTCGAACAGAAAAGCCAGCGGCACGCCCGCCAGCGCGCACAACAGGACGGTTAAGACTGAGACCGTGATACTGGTTGCGGCTGATTCGAGGACCGTTCGCTGTGACAGCACGGCGAAAAAGTTTGATGGAGACCAACCTCCGTCGTGCTGCAGCGCTGCGATGAATACATGCGCAGTTGGATAAATGATTCCATAAAGCAGAACCAGCACGACGATGATGTACAGAAAGAGGGATCTGGAGCGCGCCGGCAGAGCGAAGCGGCGCTTTTGCTCTTGGTTTGGAGTTCCGCCTTCAGGCGGCCTGTTTCTAATCATTACGATTCCGCCTGAAGGCGGTACTCCGAACATCCACTCACGGCGACGCCAATAATCTGATTTGATCCGCTGGCAGAGTTACCTGGCATTCATCCCCAGGAACGAACTCGTCAGCTCGCAAAACCAGCACTTCCAGTTTCAATCCGTTCGCGTCGAGGCTTAGCGTCGTTGTCGCTCCGCCAAATTCGATATGCTCGATCCGCGCGCCGAATTGGTTGTCGCTTCCTGGCTTATCGTTGAGTCTTATCGCTTCCGGCCGAATCGTCAGCAGACATGGTTTGTTCACCGGCAGATTCATCAACTGCTCGTGGCTGGCGGTGACGATCAAAGTATGACCGCCATCGAGCGTCTTGAACTTTGTCAACGGATCGTTACTTGAAGTCAGCCGCATCGCGCGCATCAAATTATTGTTGCCGAGAAATCCGGCGACGAAAGTGTTCACTGGACGATCGTAGAGTTCACGCGGCGCACCCACCTGCTGCACGCGCCCCTGATTCATTACCGCAATACGGTCGCAGAGCGCGAAGGCTTCCTCCTGATCGTGCGTCACATAAACGGCCGTCAGGTTGAGTCGGTTTACCAGCGCGCGCAACTCTCTGCGAGTCTCTTCGCGCAGGGCTACATCCAAATTCGACAGGGGCTCGTCAAAGAGGAGCAGCGAAGGCTCGATCGCGATCGCTCGAGCGATGGCTACTCGTTGTTGCTGTCCTCCGGAAAGCTCGTCAACGCGGCGAGCGTCAAAGCCGGGGAGTTGGACGAGTTCGAGGGCCTGCTGCACGCGGTCCCTGATGCCGTTGTTAGATACGCCCTCGCTGACGGTCGGGCTACTGCCCCGGCCTCCCCGTGCCCGCAGACCGAAGGCGACGTTTTCGAATACATTCAAGTGAGGGAAGAGTGCGTAGTTCTGAAATACCATGCCGAAGCCACGCTTTTCCGGGGGCAGGTTGGTGATCTCACGACCGTCGAATTCAACCGATCCAGCATTCGGTGATTCCAGTCCAGCAATGATGCGTAGAGTGGTTGTCTTGCCACAGCCCGATGGGCCGAGCAAACCAAAGAACTCTCCGCGTTCCACCTCGATCGAAACGTCAGCGATGGCTGGAGTCTCTCCAAATCGTTTGGATATCCTGGAAAGAGTAAGGAGCGGCATGGTGAATCTTTGGAGTGCGCTGACTTGTCGCCGCAAGGCCTGGTGCGGCCTCAAAAATTAACCGCGATAAGTCGCGGCCTTTGAAAGCGGTAACAAGTTACCGCACTCCAAAGCCGTTGAAATCCGTTATCCAACTTTCAAATCCGCAACCACCGGTACATGATCGGAGGCCTCGGTGTTAACAATCCACGCACGTTTAGCCCGCACCCCATCGGTTGAGCGAGTAAAAATGTAGTCGATTCGCTTCGCCGGCTTGTCCGCCGGATAGCTAAAGCCTTGATCGGTGCCGCGACTCTCAATCCAGGCGTCGCTGAACTGGTAACGCATGAGCTGGTAAGCGCGCCCGGAGGGAATGTCGTTGAAATCGCCCACGACGATCAGCGGCCCCTCAACATCCTTCATTGCGCTTAACAGCTGCTGGGATTCGAACAAGCGGCCATCGTCGTACTGGTAGTCAAGATGAGTGGTAACAAAGTTCAGCACGCGGCCGTTAACCTTAACTTCAGCGCGGATAAAACCGCGGCGCTCGGCTTCGCGCGTGTTTTGATAAAGACGATGGTCCGTGGCCATGATCGGAAAGCGCGAGAGGATTGCCACGCCATATTGCCCGCCCTGGTAATGCAGATTGAACGCGAACGCATAGTCCATTCGTGTCAACTTTGCCAGTTCGGCGATCTCGTCAATACGTTGCGTGCGCGTGACGCCGCGATCGACTTCCTGCAAGCCAATCAGGTCGGCATGCTGCGCGTTGATGACGGCGGCGATCCGTGGCAAATCCAGCTTCTTATCCATGCCGACGCCGACATGGATGTTGTAGGTCATCACGCGCAGCGTTTGGCTTGAGGCGAGCGGTTCAGCAGAGATGCGCGCTGCCGGCGAGTCGAACACGACTACGCCGGGCAGCGCGATCAGTAAGGCGAAGAGAGACCTGCGCAGCATTGATACGGCCGAATCTTATTCGGCGCTTTCCGGATTGATCGTTTCGGCCGCCTGAAAACCGATCTTGCTATGAGTGCCGTCGCAGAAGGGTTTGTTCGATGAGGCTCCGCACCGGCACAGAGCGATCTTCGGACGATTGTCGGTGTCGATCTTATTACCTGCGGTGTCATAGATGTCCACAAGACCCTCGACAAGATAAGGGCCATTTGGTTTCGGACGAATAGATACGTCTGCCATTTTTCACTCCTGATAGATTTGTTTGAATTGCCGGAGCATTCTAACACGTGATGGGATAACCAGGGCGATGAGGTCAGTACCGAGAGCGGTAGCGACCGGGTGCTTCCTTCCGATCATTGAGTCGGTTGAGGCGTCGAGAACCCGGTCGCTACTGCTCTCGGTACTGACCTCATCCAGCCGGCCAGCCAATCTCTCGAACTTACTTTGATGCTGCATCAATAGACTTTTTCTTTTACACTGACGCACACCCTTATGACCCTGTTCCATTCTGCCCTGATGTTTATCGCCGCGTTCTTTGCCGGCGTGGTGAACTCGATCGCAGGCGGTGGCACTTTGCTTACGTTTCCGCTGCTGATTTGGTTGGGGCTCGATCCTAAAGTAGCGAATGCCACCAGCACAGTTGCCCTGTGGCCCGGCCTATTCGGCGGCTTGTTCGGTTATCGCCGTGAGATGGATGACAGCTCGCTGATGCTGATGAGACTGGGAGTGATCAGTATCATCGGCGGAGGCGTGGGGGCGTGGTTGTTGATTGTCACGCCATCACCGGTCTTCGCGCGGCTGGTTCCTTTGTTGATTTTGTTTGCGACCGTTCTCTTCATGATTCAAAAACCCGTGAATCGCTGGCTGCATCTGCCGGCGACGGGTAATGAGCCGATAACGACGACCTGGTGGATTGCCGCGACGGTGATTCAATTCTTCTCGGCAATGTACGGAGGCTATTTCGGCGCGGGCAATGGAATCCTGATGCTGGCGGTGCTGGGTATGCTCGGCTTGCACAACATCCATCGCGCCAACGGCGTTAAGAATTTCCTGGGTGTCTGCATCAACAGCGTCGCGGTGGTTGCTTTTTCAATTATGCATTTGGTGTCATGGCCCAACGCCCTGTTGATGGCAGTTGCTGCGTCTTTCGGCGGCTACTTTGGCGCGCGCACCGCGCAACGCGTCGGCCGCACGTTTATTCGGCGCGCGATCGTGGTGATTGGGTTTGCGATAACCATCGTGATGCTGTGGCGGATGCGATGAATTAATCTGTGGATGTCTTAAAGAATGAAGAGACTGCCTCGCGAATTCTACACGCGTGTTGATGTCCTCGAAGTTGCGCGCGATCTGCTCGGCAAGAAGTTGGTGGTGCCGGGAAAGAACGGTGCGCGGGTCGCCGGCATAATTGTCGAGACGGAAGCTTATCGTGGGCCGCAAGACCGGGCCTCGCACGCTTACAACGGTCGTCGGACCAATCGCACGGAAACGATGTATGGCATCGGCGGGACCGCTTATGTTTACTTTGTCTATGGCATGTACAACCAGTTCAACGTGGTTACGAATGTCGCCGACACACCGCACGCGATCCTGGTGCGCGCGGTCGAACCGTCGGAAGGGTTGAACATCATGCGCCGCCGGCGGCAGGGACGATCGGAATATGAATTGACCAGCGGTCCGGGTCGCTTGTGTCTGGCGATGGGAATTGATCGCACCCTCGACAAAGCAGACTTGCTCGGCGGACGAGTTTGGATTGAAGAAGCCGCATCGATTTCGCCGCGACAGATAGCGCGCGGACCGCGGGTTGGAATTGACTATGCAGAAGAGTGGGTGCGGAAGCCCTGGCGGTTTTGGATTCGTGACAATCCTTTTGTGAGCAAACCGAATGCGATCAAACGCGACCTGAAAAAGGTGGCAACGGACTAAGGTGGCTTTTCGGGCAGTTTAGTGTGGTTTCGTGGATCGATGCTTTATCACGTCGCGACCACGATCCACGAAACCACACGAACCAAAGCCGTTCAAATCACAAGCCCTTTTCGCTCACTAAAGACAATTTCTTTCGCGAAGCATCCTAACGCGCCGCGATCTTCCTCCACACAATCGCTTCACCACTGTTCCTTACCAGGTAGAATACGTCGGCGTAGGCCTGGGCATAGAGCGCGCGCATTTCTTGCTGCGAACTCGGTCGCTCGAGCTTCTCTTCGAGTTGCTCGGTCGCTAGCCTGGATTTTGTCGCGTAACGTGAAATCGTCGAGCCCTCGCCGGCGAGATAAATCGCGAACCCTTCTTCCAGCCAACGCGGTGCGCGGTTTCCGCTAACTCTATCAATCACTACGTGGGCTAATTCGTGACGCAGTGTACTCGCCAGGATGCCGCGGCGTTTTAATAGCGCGACCGGCTGAAACTCAATTCGATTTCCTTTCGTCGCGGCCGCCGCCCACCACGGTTGACCGGTGCGAGCCGTAAAGTCTCCGGTGCTGTCGTTGAGCCGAATTTCAAGCGTCGGAAGGTCGCCGACTGAGACTGAGGCGGCATTGGCGCGGCGGAGAAAGTCAGCGCGCGCCGAATCCAGTGTCCCCAGAACCTGGTTGGCATCGCGGCGATCTACGCCGGAGGGGTAGATCACGCGGAAGTGTTCACTTGAGAGCGTCAGGAATTTCGGATTGGTATTCAGTCCCTTAGGGACGAAATGTTTATAGCCCGCAACCCGTTGGGAATTTACAAGCTCTGTAGGAGCGTAATGTGTCCGCCGGTTGCGATTGATCGTAAAAAACATTGCGCTCCTACGGAGCTTTGCCTTCTTTCCTAACTCTGCGGTTATAAACATTTCGCCGCTACGCGGCTGGGGGCGCGTAGCGACTAACAGGTTCGGGATCTGTCGCCAAGTCAACAAGTCCGCTTTCCAAATTCGACTTGACCGATCATCGAAGACATTTAAACGCAAAGGACGCAGAGGATTCCGCAGAGGAACGCAAAGGTTTTCCTCTGCGCTCTCTGCGAGAACCTTTGCGCCCTTTGCGTTTAACTCGAATGGTCGGTCACCACTCAATCTGGCTGAAACTCGATCTCCTCGGGCCACACTCGTGCCTGGAAAATACTTGTCTAGAATCCGCTGGAACCCTGCGCCGCGCTGGGCCATCACGTGGGCTCCTTCCTGGCAGAGTCCGAGGCCATGGCCAAAGCCACTACCGCGAAAAATGAAATTGGATCCTGTGCGAGTAATCTCGAATCGTGAACTCTTCAGCACGTTCCAACCCAGCACACGACCGACGACGATCTTGAAATCCCAGCCGCGCACAGATTTGCGATGCTCGCCTTCGAGGGTAATGAATTCTGCCCGTCCGGTTTCGTCACGCTTGCTCACCAGCACCTGATCCAGCCGGACCCCGACGTTGGTGCGTGGATCGCTCTGCAAAGCGCGCAACAAATCAACCCGGGTGATCGTGTCGATCCAATGTGCGTGTGGACCCGCCACACAATATTCGTCCTGTACTCCGCGCAAATATTCAGGTGGAGTCACCCCCCAGAGCGCACCTTCATTAGCCGTCTCGCCGCCGCACGACGCGCCAAAATATGAATCGACAAGTCGGCCGCGCTCGTCGAGCAACACCTGGCCCTCGGTCGATCGCACCGCTGTCACAATAGTGTCAGAAGCCCGACCGTCAGGGAGGGCCTGATCAGCTGCGAAGCCCCGAGGGACACCGGAAGCAAATCGCTGACAATGCGTAGTCGAACAGAAATCATAGCCATCCTTCGCGTGCCGTCCGCGATTTTTCAAGGCGTAGGTACGAACGGCGATGGCCAGAGCTTTTAGCGCTTCGGGTTCCGTCTCCATGCTGCCCTCGGCGCGCATCACGCCGAGCACGTAATCCTCAAGGGACAGCTCCTGAGTAACGTTCTCGGTGACCAGATGCACCTTGATCTGTGAACCTGAATTACGAGTGGAGACATCCTCTTTGGTGGAAACTGAGGCCGTGGCGCTTTTCGATTTTCGCGCACGGGCGCCAGCATAAGCTTGAAAAATTGATTTGGAAACCGTGGCCGCCTCAGCGCCGTGCGAGCGCTCGAGGAGCACCAGGACCGCGAGGTCAATCTGTTGGGGTTGGGGTTCGCCCTGTGGCTGCGATTCGGCGGCGAATCCGACGAACCAACCATTTGAGCGGAAGCCTTTCGGCGGCACCGAGGTTCCGGTCTTGCCCAGGATGTAAAGCGGAAGCAGATCAAGATGGGCGCTGCGGGCCGTTCCATAGCGCACAGCTCCCGCCATACCCTCAGTGATAATTGCGCGGTGCCGCGGAGAGATTTCTATGGTTGGTCGGCCTAACCGATCAGTTGCTCTATCGTTTCCGGCTCGAGGTTGAAGCAGGTGACCGCCGTTCACCAAAGCAGTATAAGCAACCAATAATTGAATCGGAGTTACCTGAATGTGATCGCTTTCGCCCACCGCTGCGCGCGCGCTACAGTCGCTTTGCACAGATGCGTGGTGAGCACTCTGAATGCGGGCGTTGTTTCCGGTTTCACAGGGTCGCAGTGTTCCGGCCGCATCTTCAGTGATCCCGGTCGGCTGGCCAAAGCCGAACGAACGCAGAGTCTCGATCAGTTGCTCGCGGCCCAGGCGATGGCCCAGCGTTGCGAAATAATAATTGCACGAATAAGCGATGGCCTGCGAGGGAGTGAAGGGCGGCAGATGATCCGCGTGCACGCAGGGCAGAGAAAAGTCGAGACCATTGAATCGTCCGGGACAAACTGTGCGCGAATCCTGATCAATCAGTCCGGCTCGCAGCGCCGCCAGCGCGGTAAATGGCTTCATCGTCGAACCCGGCATGGCTGCTACGTTGAAGGCTGTCTTTGGGTTTACCAACGCGCGCACGCGTCCGCTGTGCGCATCCATCACTATGATCGTCCCTTTGCGTTCGCCGATAGCAGCGGTCGCAGCTTCCTGCAAGACTGCGTCAACTTCGGTTTCGTCTATGTCTGGGCTCGCTCGTTCGATCGGGATCCAACCGTTTTGGGGCGCCAGAAAATTTAGAAACAGAATTGCCGCACACGCGCAAGCCAGTAACCAGGCATGCCCGTGTGACATGCGTTCCCGATAGCTGATTCCGGGCCAGGCAATCTTCACGCAGCCGCCTCAACACGAACTTCCGAGATCTTGCTGACTGGCTCTGTCGGTGGTGGTTCGAGCTTTGCCAGCGTAGTCAGGGTTATGATCCAACCAATAAAGGTGAAGAGAAAAGCCAGCAGTAGTCGCGCAACGAAAACCGCGAAATCCGTCTTGTTTCCCCGGGGCGGATGACCCAGGAAGAGAATTGCGTAGGGAACGAGTACAAAGATAATCAGGCCGAGCGCAAACGTCGCCACTGAATCAAATGCGAAGGCTCGCGCGACCGTGTTGCCGGTGCGCTTTAGAACTGTTATGGCGCCGCCGCTAAACGAGGAGCGCAAATCCTGCGTCGCAACCTCAATCCATAGATGGATGGCGGCCAAGGGGAGCGCGACTCCAAGCAGCAGAAGTCGAGCGGTCGCGAACAGCACCGACGGCCAGTGAAGAGGCTGGATTGGAGGTGGCGTTCTGGAGCCGGGCACGATTAGCGGAGGCTCGGGCGCTGGATAGTGCGCCTGCCACTTGTTGAGCAGGTAGGCCACTAAAAACCCGAGCAGGACAATAGGGATAGCAATGACGGCGAACTTGATTGCATCGCGCAGAATTTGCCGCCAATGGAACTTGCCGGTAGTTGCATGATGCAGAATCGCAGCCTGAAAGAGAAAGAACTCAATCGGAATCAGCAACAGGAAAACATACGTGATCGCCACCTGAGTCACAGTGGCTTCCCGAATCGAGATAAAGCCGTACAGCGTCGCGAGTAGTACGGCGTAGAGAACCGCCAGAATGCCGAGGGTTTTTGGGTCCGTTAGTATTGATCTGGTGGTATTGAGAAATCCTTTGATTGTCATCATCGAGTCGTCCTCTTCGGCTCTGCCGCCTGATGTGCGGAAAGCCTATGGCTTTCCGTGTGGCATTCGAGAATTGTTTGAGGCTGCGCCTCTCTTCCGCGCGGCGCCGCCGCGCGAGTTCCTTTGAAATCGACCCAACGGAAACGCACAGCCTTTCCGCACTTCAGGCGGCAGAGCCGCGCTCGATTTGAAAGACACCGGCTTCACTTCTTATCCAGAATCCGCAATCGGTCATTGCTCGTATTTGCCTGGATGGTTGGTTGGTACATCAGCTCAGCGCGCGCCGGCGCGACGCGGAATTCGCCGGGCACCTCGACGCGCATCGCATATTGGAATATCGCGTCGCCATCGAAATAGTTCTGGAAGATGACGGTGCGGTTATCACGAAATTCGCGATTGCTGTACCAATCCGTCCATTGTTGTCCCGCCGTGTAGTTCAGATTAATACCGCTGACCTGCGCCACTTGTTCGGCGCCCGCGGGGATCGGATCCTCGAGCATTAGGTATTGCGCGCGACCGCCCGTCAGGTGCAGCCGGACGACAACTAGATCGCCCGAGCGGAGTTCGCCGGTCAACGGCTCGATCTTCCAGCTCGATTTGCCGCCTTCGTTGTCAGTCACCCGCAAACGGAGATACTCGCGAGTGATCTTCAAATTTGCCGACGACTGGGCCGGCACGTTCTCGTCAGCGGTGAAGTATTCCAACGCTGTCGAGACGTAGAGCGCACCGCGGCCATGCTTCACGATGCGGATCTGATTATTGTTGCTGACCGCGGCTCCCTTTTTGTTAATGACCACGGTTTGAGCGTTCGTGGCATCGCCGGGGCCTACGTGTTGAGTGACGGCCAGCGTCCCGTTCAGATAAATCTCGAACGAATAGTCAGGCGACAGCTCTTTGCTGACTTTCAGATAGTCAGTCAAGCCGTAGATGGCGAATGCGGTTTCCTTGGTCGACAGCCAGTAGTAACCGTTGCTCCGGTTCTTAACCAGCCAGCGCGCGACCTTCGGTAACAGCGCATTTCCCGGATCGATTTGCGCCAGGGCTTTCAATGAGAGCGCCGTAGCTTCAGTATCCAGATAGACATCGCGACCATAATCATTGACCCGCGCCGTCTGCCAGTGCGCTTCGAATTCATCGGCGCGGGCCGCGCCCGCGATCACGCCGGCGACTTCTTTCGCGCGGCCATCCTTGCGCTCCTGCAATGCCAGGGCGAGTAAGGCGCGTCCATACGGCCCGAGCTTGTCGCGTTTCCCGTAAAGCTCTTCGAGATAATGACCGTCGCTATCACCGCTTTCGGTAAAGGCATAGATCATATAAGCGCGAGTTTCATCATCGATGGGATTGCCGTCGTCGCGCTTGCCCGCGGTAAGGTTGGCCGAAAGTTTTTCGCGGCCGCGATCGCGCCGCGAGATGTCGATCTGATAGCCAGCCCGGGTGGCGATCGTCAGTCCATCGACCACATAAGCAGTCATAAATGGATCGGTCTTATCATCCTTCCACCAGCCCCAACCGCCGTCATCATGCTGATAAGCGTAGAGACGGTCCAGGCCCTTCTGAACTTTCTTATCCAGATCGTTTGCAGCACGCAGCTTCGCCGTGGGCACGTCTTTCAATGCCTGCGCCACGATCACATTCGGCAGGAAGCTCGACATTGTCTGTTCAGTACAGCCGTAGGGAAAACTCGTTAAGTAGTCGAGTGCTCCGAACAAGGTGCCGGCGATTGATGATGTCGCTTCGATCCGCAGCGAGCGGGCCTGCACATTTGGATTGACGGGAATGTCGAGGGAAACAGTTTGCTCGGCATCGTTCTGGGTCAGAGTCGTCGTATTGCCCATGGTCTGCTTCAATCCGTGGGGGACGATTTCCATCGTCATCTCGACCGCGTCGGATTCCGTATCGGTAAGTGCCTTGGCCAGGAGCGTGAGCTTGCCGACCTGATCGGCGCGCACGCGCCAGTCGACGCGATGCTCGCCATTCTGCTTTATCGTCACAGTTTCACTCGGCGCGTCCAACAGCTGCGCGCCGTTGAGGTCAAGCGAAATCTTTGTCGATTTATCAGTCTTCAGGAAGTTATGGACCACGCCTGAAATCGTCACGGTGTCGCCCTCAGTTAAGAAGCGCGGCATCTCGAGACGCATGATTACGTCCTTGCGCGCGATCGTTTTTTGCACCGCGGAGCCCACCCGCGTGTCGGCCGTAACGGCGCGCGCCGTCGCCCGCCAGGTCGTCAAGTTGTCGGGCAGTTTGAAACTGACCGTGGCCTTCCCGTCGCCGCCGGTGACGACGTCCGGTTGCCAGAACGCGGTATCTTTGAATTCGCGCCGGATTGTCGGTTCGGCATAATTGCTCTCGCTCTTAAAGTCGGCTAGTTGATAGCCGGACTTATTGCGCGCCAGGTTCGCAGGCTTCTCGCCCGCATACCCGGTAAAGGTGTAATGAATAGCCAGACTGGTCTGCACTTCGTCATAGCGCCGGCCATAGAATTCGCGCTTGATATTGCCGGCTGTCTCGGCCTGAATGCTATAGATCGCTTCGTCAATAATACCGAGACTCACCTCCGCGTTAGCGGCAGGCGAGCCGTCGTCGTTGCGGGCCAGAATTGTGTAGGACGCCACGTCACGCGGCTTGAATTCTTTTTTATTGGGCACGATGTCCAGCTTTAGCATTTTGTCGCGAGCGGGCACGGCCAACACCTGGCTCTTGTTGTACATGTCGCTGTCTTTGACGAACGAAACATCGAGATAGACATTCGGTTCATACTTCCGATCGATGGGCACGTCGATCACGATGCTGCGGCCCGTCGCGTCGATCTGGCGAATCGTCATAACGTTCGCCAACTCCGTCGTCACTAACAAGTGAGCTTTATCCGCTGGTAGCATGGCCAGCACGTGCGCTGTCTCGCCCGGCTGATAAGACTTCTTGTCAGGCACAAGCTTGATCGCTTTTTCGTCAAAGTCCTTGAACTCAAAATCTGACCATTCGCCCTTCTTGTCCGGGGCATAGAACGAGCCGCCGCGGTTCACGATCTGTTTGCCATCCTCGTTAACAATGGCCTTGACGTAAATACTGCCGGGCGACGGCACCGTAAAGTCGTAGGTCGCATTACCCTGGCTGTCGGTGTTCACATCGGCCGTAGCCAGATCGCGTTCATGAAGGATGTAGTCGGTTGTCGTGTATTTATAGCCGTTGTTCTCCTCTTCCTTTTCGACCTTCTGCCATTTCTGTTCGACGAACTTGAGAGTCACTTTCTCAGACACCGGCTTGCCGGAATAATCGGCCGTCTTAACCTTCACCCTGGCCGCGTCGCCCTGGTAGTAGAGATAGCGTTCGGGATAAGCATCGGCGACACTTTTGCCGCGGGTGCCAATGAACGAAGCCGAGCCCTGCATTTCGCGCCGCGAAGCGTCCGTGACCTGGGCCTCGAGGCGATATGAATAGTCCCATTCATCTTTATCATCAGGCTTTGGCACTTCGAAATCGACGGCCATCTCGCCGCGCGAATTCAACGTGCCTTCGCCCTCGGTGACATCGTTTCCGTTTCCGTAGTAACCGGGGTCCTCTTCGTCGCCGCCCTCGTTCTCGGGACCAGCAGCGTCGTCGAATTCGTCGCTGGAATCGCCGCCCCACCACCAGTGGTAATAGCGCTGTTTGTAGATGTAGTAATGCACGTCGGCATTCGCTACCGGCGCGCCAAAGAAGTAGTTGGCCGAGACCGTGAATCTTACTTTCTCGCCGACTGCCGCGAATTCTTTCGGGCCTTTTACCGTGACTTTGAACTCGGGCTTCTTGTATTCCTGAACTTCAAAGTAGCCGCTGGATTTTGCTTCGCCCACCGCGGCGGTGATGTTATAGCTGCCCAACGGCGCCTCATCCGCGATATCTACCTCGCCGCTGAAAGTGCCGCGACTTGAAAGCGGCAGTTCTTTCTCAAAAACTTTGCCGTTGTT
Source organism: Blastocatellia bacterium (assembly GCA_033850605.1). Lineage (GTDB taxonomy): Bacteria > Acidobacteriota > Blastocatellia > Pyrinomonadales > Pyrinomonadaceae > UBA11740. The sequence goes on from JAWWPL010000278.1 coordinate 13,760, forward strand.
GGGGTCCTCGATCGTGACGTTGGCGGTCTTACTATCGAGCAACTGGTACCCGTTGCGTCCCCATTGGCGCAGGATTCCTTTGAAATAGACTTTTTGGGCCGGGCGATAGATGGGCCGGTCGGTGTAGATATAACTGGTGAGCTCTGCGCCAGAGAGAACGTCGTCTTCACCGCCTTCGCCGCCAAAGTAAAATGATTCGACGTCGGAGATGACAAAGTTGTCGCGCTCGTGCGCCATGATCAGGTACGCATTGCTATCTTGCGCTTCAGGATAGACATCCTCGGGCGCAGTCTCGGGTGTTTTGGGCGCCTGAATTTCTGCTTTGAAGACTCCGCTCTTGTCGGTTGAGCCCGTCGCCAGCGTGGCTTTCGCTTTGGTGACTTCGACGCTTACGCCTTCATGGGGGGCGCCGGTTTTGCGGTCGATGACATAGACGACAACCTGTCCGTCCTTCGTCGTCTTTTCAATCATGGTGAGGTTGGTAACGATAGCGATTGAGTAAGCCCGCAGGTCCCCGTTCACTGCCTCGACCAGATAGACTCCCGGTTCCTGTTTTCCGAACGAGACCATGCGGCTGTCGTATTCGTTCTCGAGCGGCGGCAGCTTCTCGCGCCAATCTTTGACCTTCTGATCAGGGTTCAAAAGCGGTACCCGCGCATAATCAGTAGCAACGTTGAGCGGGGTTTGTTCGGGCGCCTGTTCTTTGCGGAATTTTTTGTTGAAGGTCTCGCGATGCTCCTTCAACAGATGCGTGCGCACGTAATCTCTGACGGCTGAGAAAAGCGAAGTCTTCAGACGATGGGTGCGCTCCAGAATTGAAATCCGGCTGCCATAGCCCTGGGAAACAGCTTCCTTTTCCTTCTCGCCCATTTGATGTGGGTCATCAAGCTGCTTAAAAAACTTGCCGGGGTCTTTGATCCGATAGACGCGAAAGTCCAGATGGTCGACATTCTGATAGCTGGCCCACACGCGCGCCGTTTCGTTCGGCGAATAACTCCGGTTGGTCGTCAGCGAGAAATAAGGCTTGGTGCTGAAGACAGCCGGTCCCGGCGGTGCAGCGGTTTCGACTGGCGTGCGCGCCGCGCGCGAGCGAATCACGTTAAATCCAAAAGCCGAGGCGGCGACAATCAGATAGATTGCCGCGGTTGCCAGATAGCGGGGAAGACGCGAGTTATTTTCAGACACGTTTAGTTGCCTCCGAGGAGAGCATGAATTCAGGAACAGATGAGCGCGGCTTTGCCGCTTGATGTGCGGAAAGGCTTTGCCTTTCCGCAAGTGGATACCCCGAACCAGCGAGGCTCTGCCTCCCGCGACGCCGATGAGGCATAGCCTCAAAACAGACTTCGAGAGTGTTTCGGAAAGGCATAGCCTTTCCGCACATCAGGCGGCAAAGCCGCGACGCAACGCCATCGAGAAATTGCGAAGAGTGGCTCATTGAAGAATCTTCAATCGATAGAATCCCAAAAAGTTTTTGTTGCTCTCCACTGGCCGCCAACGCGGATCAGGATGATGGTCAAGGACAGCAAGCTGGACCTTCTTCACCGTTCCCTGGTCCGTGGGTGACGAGCCCGTGTGATAGACGACCCAGTCCTGGGCGCCATTGGGCGCGATGTGCGGCGAACCGAGCATCACCATCACGTGATAAGGAAACTTCTGCACCCACGGCTGGTAGAAGAAAAGGAGATCGCCCGGCTGGGCCTCGCGGCGATCGCGGCTCACAAATTCGCTATTGAAATTCTTGAGCGAACGGCCGTCCGCAAATTCAGAGAACCTGCCGTTCCGCAAATCGCTTTCATGAAAGGATCCAAAGTCAGTGCGAAAGATCTTTTCGCCGAGCGGGTTTTGGCCCAGATCAAACCCGGCGACATCGGGTGCTACAGTTTCATAGCCGGCGCCCATTTTTTGAAACCAGAGCCGATCGTGACGACGCAGCGCTTCGCGCATCGCAAATCGCACCAGCCCGGCGCAATCGCGCTGTTCGTCGTTCCATTGATCGCTTAACTGATAGAACTGGGTTTCGGCGATCGCGGTAAACCAGCGTCGAAAGTTCTCCCGATCCTGAAACGTATGCAGCTCGGCGGCATCCGGTATCCCGTCGTTATCTGAGTCAACCAGGGTAGCTTCAGATGCTGCTCCATTCGCCGTTTTGATCCCGCCTGCATCCTTCGTTGTCCTCGGCTTTGTGGCTGAGGCCTGCTCTTTTACCGCGTCGTTTGCACCGGCAAAACCACGTGCGTGGGCCAGCAAACGAGTGAAGCCCCACGCCAACGCCGCGAGCAGAACCAGCACGATGCTCACCGTTGTCACTGAACGCTTGGAAGGGGTTCGCATTTGATTGGAGATCGGCATCGCTGATAATTAATACGACAGAGTGGGCGAAAACGGCAGGCGGATGCTATCACGTATCCGACAGGCCAACCACTGTAATATTCGGGCTTGGTACGTCAGCGCCAGGTGTGGATTCCCTCAGTCGCGGATCGCGTGCTAAGCTGCGGGCAATCGACGTGACGACGACTTGCGCAGTGTCACGGACTGCTGGCTCGCGGATATCATGCCCAGAGAAAACTCCAATCCAGCCGCTATCCTTGAAGCTATCACGAAGGTCGATATCGTTTCTGAACTGCTCGAGGAAAAAAACAAAAACAATCTGAAAATGATCGCCGAGGGAAAGGTCTCGGGCGGTAAGCAGATTGGTCCGTATGCGCGTCTGCTTACCTTTGCTCCGGGCGAAGTGATCGTGAGCCAGGGAGAGTGGGGCGGCAACACTTTTTATTTTTCCGTTACCGGAGAGTTACACGTCTTTGTTGCTGACGAGTCTGGTGAAAAAAAGAAGGTCGGCGTCGTTCAGCCGGGCACATGCTTTGGCGAAATGTCGGTTCTGGCTGGATTGCCCCGCAATGCCACCGTCGTCGCTCCGGCCGGAAGCGAGGTGACGGTCCTGGAAATGGTGCGGCCGGCCCTGCGGCTGCTGAGGTCGTTAAAGAAATTCGCCGAGACAATTGATGCGACTTATCGTTTGCATGGGCTGGGAAACGCGATTAGCACAATCCAGGAAGACGTGGGCGAGGCCTTGAGTGCAGTTGAACTGTTGGCACTCGGTAATCTGGCGCAGTTCATGGCCTACGGCAAGCACCACCTGCTGGTTGAAGAAGGGAAGCCGATTGACAGACTGTTTCTGATTCGCAATGGCTGGGTGCGACGTGTGCGCGGAGTTCCGATCTATAAAGACATCACCGAAGGCTCCGGACCCATCGTGCTGGTTCCGGAAGATTTTCTAGGCGCCGGCAATTGCCTGGGATTGGAAGCGCTCAGCGGACAGTCAACCTGGCAATACTCGGCAGACCTGATGGCGCGGACTGAGGTGCTGGAGATACCTCTGGCGAATTTACGCGCAGATCAAAGTCTCTGCGAGCGAGTACGCACAGCTTTCGCCGACTTTTCTCTGGCCGACGACGATACGGGACTGCGGGCACGTGCTGAAACAAAAGTCCTGGCCGCGGCAGAAAAAGAGATCGCTACGGGGATCGTCGACGCGGTAAATCTGCTGGTAATGGACATGGACTTGTGTATACGCTGCGGCAATTGCTCGCTGGCCTGTCACAAGGTCCATGGTCAATCACGCCTTTTAAGACGCGGAATACATATTGAACGCCCGCTGCAGGGTGGGAAGGAAGCTACCCAGCACGTGCTGGCTCCGTCCGTGTGCATGCATTGTAAGGATCCCGAGTGTCTGACTGGCTGTCCCACGGGTGCGATCTTTCGCGATCCTAAAGGGCAGGTGGACATAAATACGAACACCTGCATCGGCTGTTTCGACTGCGCGACCCAATGTCCTTACAACGCCATCACGATGATTCCGCGCGGGGGATCGCCCACGGTGCCGCTGGATTTGAAGAGCCGCGTAAACAACCTGTTCAGTTTCAATGCCCAGAAGCCGGCGGCGGCCGTCGAAAGCGACGATATGGTCGCGATCAAGTGCAATCTCTGTGAAAGCACGCCGCTGAATCCGAGCGGCGCCGCGCGTCCTGCTTACTCATGCGAAGAGAACTGCCCCACCGGCGCGCTGGTACGGGTTAACCCACAGGAATACTTCGGCGAGATTGAAAAAACGCTTGGTCTCGTCTTTCGCGATCAGACGCACGCCATCGGTCGCAACATCCATAAGAGCGATCCGATCGCCAGAGTCTGGCATCTGGCCGGCGCGCTGGGGACGATAGTATTGGCCGGTCTGTTTGCCTGGGCGACCTGGCATTTCGGATTCAAAGAGCACCTGCGCGGAACATGGCTGACGATGCGTTGGGTTACCGGCCTGGTAGGTTTGTTGGGAATCGCCGGCGCCATGACCTATCCGGTGCGGAAGCCAGTCTATCGACGGCGCGCGGGAGCTTTGCGGTACTGGCTGCTGGCTCACCTTTATCTTGGAGTTCTTGCGGGCATCGTCCTGTTAATGCACGGAGGTAGTCACGGCGGCGGCTGGTTGACTTCGGTGTTGATGCTCTGGTTTGACGCGGTGATCCTGACCGGACTCTTCGGTTTGGCTAGTTACGTATTGGTGCCGCGCATCATGACCAGTATCGAAGGAGATCCATTGCTTATCGAAGATCTGGAAGGACGCCGAGCTGAGCTGCGGAATGATCTGGCGACGATCAGCGCTAAGGCCGACCCCCAGGTTCGTGATTTGATTGAACAAAAAGTGCGCCGCTATTTCTCCTCGCTCTCCTTTCTCTTCAGACAGTATCTGCGTCGCGAAGAGTTGACGACACTATTGGCGAAAAGCCGTTTGCAGTTCAAAGCCGAAATGGCCACGCTCGACACCAGAGAAAAGCGAAACCTGTTACTGAAAGCAATTGAGCGCAGCGCCACGTTGCGGCGAGTGGAAGCGCTGATCTATCTCCATCGGCTCCTGAAGGTATGGCTGGCGCCACACGTTATTTCAACGTCAGTGATGCTGACGCTGATGGTCGTGCATATTGTGCAGGTCATTTTCTTTAAGGTGAGATGAAGGCCAATAATTTTCCATTTTCCATTTGCCGTCCGCTGCTCGGTTTTTTGTTCGTCAATGTTGGTGTGATTTCGTGGATCGTTCTTCATTTCTCAGGCAAGCAAGCCATCCACGAAGTCACACGAAACAAACCCTATAAATGCCAAAATGACGAATGAGAAATGATAATGGAAAATGAAGAGTTCTTGACCATTAATCCAGACTCTTCTCTGCAATGGAAGCAACCTTCATAATCATCCGCGAGGACTTGCAGGTTGATCCGGTGACGATCGTCGCCGAAGGCTTGCTGGTCGGTCGTCTGCCTACCTGTGAGTTGTTGTTGAACCATCCTTCCGTTTCACGCCTGCACGCAGGCATCACCAGCGTGGAAGGTGACTACTACCTTCGTAATCTGCGGCGCGGAAATCCAATCATGCTCAATGGGGCGCCGATCGAAGAATACGAAGCGCTCGCTGATGGTGATGTCATTGGAATCGGACCCTTTGCTCTCAATATTCACTTCGTGCAAGGCGTTCTGGCGCTCAGTGTGTCGCTGCAAATTGCCGCGACGGCCGGCGATGCAGTAATTCGCAGAGAAGCGTCAGGCGTTTGGGACTTGCCTACGACCGTGCATCTGGAATTGCCGAGTACCCCGCCGGAAGGTGAACCGGCACCGGCAGCGCACAAGAAAGCCCCGACCAGAAAACCAAAGCCGGCCGCCTCCAGCTCTAAAGCTCTCGATGTCTTTTGGGACAAGCGGATTACCAGCGCCACCAAGACAGTCAAGCCGTCGCCATTGTTTCCGCTCACTGGGCGGCCCAGCGGTAAAGGACAATCCGTCTGGAGCCCAACGACGGATCTGAGAAGGCGCTGGCCCGTCTCGCTGATGCTTTGGGGTGCGATTCCGATCGCTTTGCTGGCGGTTGCGGGCGCGCTCTTCTACGCATCGGCATTTGCGCCGGCGCCGATCTCTGACGCGCACACCAGAGCCGGCATGATTTTTTCGCCGCCGGTCGCGAAGCGCGCGAATGCCGGCTCGTGTACTTCCTGTCATGCTCTGAGAGCCGGCATGGAGACGCAGTGCGCATCGTGCCATACGACCGATGCATTCGTTGCCACGGTGATTCCTCCGCACGTGAATGCAGGACTGGGTTGCATTGCCTGTCACAGCGAACATCGCGGCGCCGGGTTCAGCGCTCTGGACGCGGCCCTGCTTTCCTGTTTCCAATGTCATAACGACAACAACAAAACTCTTTTTAACGGAAAGAGCGTTGGAACTCCGCATGGCGGAACGTTTGGCTATCCGGTTATTAATGGTCGATGGAGTTGGGTCGGGATGGATCCTGAGGAGTTACTCCAGAGAAAGACCACTCTGAAGCTGGAGCGCTTACCGAGCGATAATGAAGATCAATGGCGCAGTAAGCAGTTCCACGCAGTACATCTGTATCGAGTGAAAGCGGTCGCAGGGCTTTCTGGTAACTCGGATGGCGAGTTGAGCTGTTCGAGCTGTCATAACTCTTTCAACGACCTGGCCACGCCCCGCACGACCTGCGGCAAGTGCCACAACGGCCAGACTGATCTTCGCGCAGGGCATCAGGTAATCGCTTCGGACAAGCCGAACTGCACCTCTTGCCATATTCAGCACCGTCTGGACAAACGTCATTGGAATCCGAGTTTGATGGTAATGCAATGATGTGGAGTGCGCTGACTTGTCAGCGCTTTAAAAAGCGGCGACTGGTCGCCGCGAGGCTAGCGATTCCGGCTTCTGAGCGGGCCGCGACAAGTCGCGGCCTATGAAAGCGGTAACAAGTTACCGCACTCCAAAATGTCACTTGGCCACGTGACACTTCACACAGCCCTTGGGATCAGAGCCGGAGATTTTTGTAGCCAGATCCGGCCGCGCTTTGATGGCGGCGTCGTGACAGGCAAAGCAATTGGTGTGATAGGCGACTTCATTGTCGAGCTTTGGATCCTTGCCATCCTTTTTGATTACCGGCAGTGGTTTGCTGTCGTCACCAGCCTGCAAGTGACAGGAGCGGCAGCCTTTGACTGGCGCGGCCGCAGCGTCCTTCAGCACATCCGCGGTGAGCGAGACGTTCCTTTCCGAGGTAATCAATGGCGGCGTTAGTTTTTCTTTTGGCTGATCGGTGTGATGACATTCGACGCAAGTCCCGGTCGTCTTTCCGTCGGGTGTGTAATTCTTGATCGTGTGGTTCTCATGATCGAAAGCAACTTCGCCCCACTTGTCATCGAGACTATCGGTATCCAGCTTTACTTTCTTGGGCTGCTCTTTGCTCTCTTTTGGAATTTGCTGGTTTATTAAAGGTGAAGGAGAAGCCGAAGTTCGCGCGGCATATCCCACGACCAGCATTGCTCCAGCAGACAATACGACGATTAAGGCAGTCAATACTCGCTTCATCTTCCTTGTCCTTCCTGTCTTGCAGTCCCGGCCATCATTTGAGCCGCAATGTTATGAATGAGCTCTCAAGGTTGTCAAACTGATTGCGTTCATTGCCGCTCCCGTTTCCTTCACTCTCATATTAACCGCAGAGGGCACTGAGGACTTCGCAGAGGCCGCAGAGGTGAATTTGCCTCGGCGTTCCTCTGCGAATTCCTCTGCGAACTCTGCGGTTAGATACGCGCGCGCCATCACGCAATCGTCGCTACTAACTTCAGTTCGCCACTCTGAAGCTCTGGCCCGTGTGACATCTCCGGCAATCCTTAAAATCCAGATCACCGCCGAAGACTCGTTTGCCGTTATGACAAGTGGCGCAGGTGTTGTTTCCGTTGGGAAAGTGTTCCAGAGCCCGTGGA
>JAWWPL010000286.1:0-4188 GCA_033850605.1 Blastocatellia bacterium
GAACGCGTTAGCCCCAAAGGACCGAACTTGCTGTTGAGTAACTCGAGAGTCTCACTCGGGCTGCTCTGATTGGTCATAGTGTCAGAAGCCCGACCATCAGGGAGGGCAAGATGCGTAACTGGCCCTCCCTCACGGTCGGGCTTCGGACACGGGCGAGTCTGATCCAACAGGTAAACCGCTGATGCTTTTTGAAAGGCCCAGCGAGACGAATTCTTGATCTTCGTTTCCGCGCCGCCTGTCACCAGTACGACGAAGTCCACGTCGATGAATTGCAGAAAACTGTTTCCTTCGATCAAGACTCCGGGCGCACGGACGCGCTCGAGTGCGAGCTCTATTCCTTGTTCCACTTGTTCATTGGTGACGATTACCCAGTGGACGTTGGCAGCGCCCGCTTCCCAATATCGGCCGGTGTCTTTGTCCGAAGCGTAAGTCTCTCGGAAACCGGATCGGACCAGCGGCTCGTCGCCCAGCAGATGACTGACACAGCATGCGTGCGGATCCTTGCCGCAAGAGCGATAGTGGCCACGCGTCATCTTGATCGCCTCCCATCCAGGAAACTCTCGAAGCAATTCGCATAAGAGCGTGGTCTTGCCCACCTCTGACGAAACACCAGCAATGGCAACCTTCGTGAAACTCATTAATTCCTCAGAAATATTCCCGATTGTCGGCTCGTTACAAAACCGGAGCGGTAGCGATGGCGATGCTGCCACTACTTGAGCCCAGAATCCGGACGCTACCGCTCGCTATTTGGTAACGATCGTGGCGGAGCTCGGCGATTTCCCCCTAGTCACCGAGCTCGCCTTCGACGGCCTCCGGAAATCGATCACTTCGATTTCCCAACAGGCCTGCTGCGTCATGCGAATCTGCACTCGCTGTGCCGCTGAGAGAGAAGCGCCAGGAGATATTGAAGATCAAAGGAAAAGTCGGAACGACGCTGGATGCGCTTGTCCGAACGTGGTTATAAGCAAACAAGTGGTTAGATATGGTCAGTGAATTCCGACCTTAAGTGCCTTCGCTTCCAGCCTGCGTCTGTCATTTGAAGAAGAACCGTATGAGTTTAGCGTTTCGCCAAAACTGGCAAGACTCTTGCAAGTAGTTGCATTTCGGTCCGGCGGAATCCGGGAACAGGTTGAGGTGGAACGATGGCGGAGTTGGAGAAAAAGGGAGTAAGACGATGAATACAGTACTTGGGCGAGAACCGCGTGACTGGTGGAACACAGTTGCGCTCGGACTGAGCGCACTGATCGTGTTTTTGATGATCTGGTTGAACGCGTGCTCGTCCGCACCGACGGACGCGGCCAAAACAAATGGAGCGACGACGCCTGCCGCAAGCTCGGCTGTGCCGACGAAGGAGAGCCTGCCGGGATCGCTGTCGAACGCCGGCGAATACGGCGAGAACATTTATGACTATGCCAAGGCGGCCGACTGGAAGAACGCAGTCGGTAAACTCACCGCCCTAAGGGATGCAGCGAAGAACGTGCGCGCCGAGGTCAAGAACCAAAGCACGGCGGTGGACCGGCTCGATACCAACGTAGCCGCGCTGGGCCGCGCCGTGGCCGTCAAGGATCGTCAGGCAGCCATGCGCGAGGCGAATCAGGTGACTCTCGACGTGGCGGATATGACCGCAGCCTACAAGCTGAGTGTGCCGGTCGAGGTAACCAAACTTGATTACTACGGTCGTGAGTTGGAGGTTTGGGCACAGGCGCAAGACGCTAACAAATTGCAGGCGACTGCTCGTGAGATGCGCCAAACATGGGATGGCCTACGCCCTTCGATCGAGACGCGCAGTGCAACGGAAGCTAAAAAGTTCGACGGTTTGATCGTCCGAGTCGAATCGGCCAGGACGCCCGCCGAGTACGCGCGTATCGCGACGCCCGTGCTTGACGAGGTGGACAATCTGGAAAAGCTTTTCCAGTGAAGCCGGATTTAGCCGCAGGTTAACGCGGATGTACGCCGATCTGAAAAGACTTCACTTGAATCATCGGCGTATATCTGCCGCAGACTGGTTCAGTTAACGACGCGCCGCGCGCATTTTGAGATAGGAGCGCAGGAAATGATAACCAACAAGACAGGTGACTCAACCATTAAAAAAATGTTCTTAGCTAGTACTCCGAGACTAGTTGCCGTTAACGGACCTTTAAGTGGTCATACCTTTTACCCGGATGAGCCAGTCTCCTCCATTGGCCGCATCGGGTCGAACGATATATGCCTTGATGACCCTTTCGTCTCCCGTAATCATTGCGCAATCAGAAATGACGGCGACGAGTACCTGATCGAAGACCTGCATAGCGCGAACGGCACTTACCTGGATGGCGAGCGTATAGATACCGGTTCGCTGAAAGAAGAATGTCTCATAACGATTGGTATTTCGCAGTTTCTATTTAAACTTCAAGGCCGCGAGGAATCGATAACTTTAGGTCAAAAATTGGTCGTCGCGGAAAATGGTCGCTCGCCGTTGGATGAGCTCAGGTCGGCCTGAGTCAATCAGCACCGGTCTCATCGAATTGCTCAGACTCAAGTTTATGATTTCTACATTTCATGTCCACAGAGTCAAACAGGCCCGTTAGGCAAGAGCTAATGCTGGATCTGATTTATCCAGCAGTACTCGGCACGATTCTGTATCAACTGTTTTTTACTGTCGCTCACGTACTGAGGGAACAATATCCCCTCACGACAATCCTCTGGATCAAATGGACGTTGGTTGTCATTTCGATTGGATTTTACGTCTGTGACTATCTCTATATCATTTTTACTAAACGTTATTATTGGTGGGCCTTCTTGTGCGACGTTGTATTTCTGCTCGCCCTCTACGCCACCGTTATGGCGATAGACGTGGATAATCCGCACAGCCTGCCGCACAGTAGAGTCATTCTTTTCTGCTACTTTGTTTTTCTTCTCGTCTATCTGGTGTGGGATGGTTATGAGTTTCTCACTCTGCCGCCAGGTAACGAAAAAGATTTCTATCGCTCAGTAGTGTCCTGGGAACTGCCGTGGTTGTTCGTAATCGGTATCTTCGAGATCATAGCCCTGTTATGGAACAACCATCTTATGATAAGCATCCTGACAATCATCATTCTGTCGATGGTAACTATTTGGTTTGGATTTCTGGTTAGCCGAATGCGTAGATTCAGTTGAAGCCTCGAAGTTTGTGATATCGTTGGCAGCCAAGAAATTTACAGTCAGGAGCACTCGTGGCTGAACACGGCTGGGACAGATTCGAATGGGATGATGAAAAGAAGAAGAACGGTAACGTGCAGCACCTGCGTGACCATGATATCGAACCGGAAGAAGCTGAGGAATGCTTTTTCCACGATTACTATCTAGCCTCTGACGACAGACGTTTCGACGACGTGTATATTATCGATGGAAAAACTGATCGGGGCAGAAGATTGCGGCTGGTTTTCCAAGATAAAGGAAATGGATTGGCTCGCATTTTTACGGGTTGGAAATTAAGACCAAAGAAGAGAAGGTCATGAAAAGGAAATTTGCCAAGCTATCGAAGAAAGACCAAGAAAAGACCGAATCCGAATATCATCGAATGAAGCCGGATGATTTCGATGAAATAATGTCTCGCGCCAATCACGAGACTCCAACCGCCCTCCGCCTGCCGCCACGCCTCGTGGAAGATTTGCAGAGGTTCGCCGAAAGACAAGGAGGCGCTGATTTTCGTAAGATGGTAAAAACTTGGATTGAAGAGCGCCTTCGCAAAGAAGCAAACGTCACTCGGTGACTCGACGCGCCGCGACAAGTGATCAAGATCCACCGATTCCTATTAGAACGACAAAAGCTTCACCATGGGCAAAATCATCCTCCGACCCAGTTAGGCAAAAAGACCGCGACTAGAACGTTCTCGATTCCTAAGAGAGCTGGCGCCTTCGTGTGACCCGCTTGTATTTAGGGAATAGAAAACGGGCCATGACTTATCCTCTAACCAATGACGAATTAATCCGCCGCTGCGACTTGTTTGAATCACTGCCAACCGCCGCCCAGCGCCTTATAGAGCTGCACTAATGAAAGCAGTTCATTACGTTTCGTTTGCGCCAGATTCAATTCGGCGTTGAATAGCGCGGTGTCAGTCACGAGAGCGTTGAGTAGTGTGTCTACTCCTCCTTCGTATCTCAGGTGCGCCAGCCGCGAGGCATCTTGCAAGGAACTGACCAGCAATTCCTGCTGAGTGCGAATCTCTCT
>JAWWPL010000323.1:0-3951 GCA_033850605.1 Blastocatellia bacterium
TTCAGCAACCCCGGTAATCTTAATCTCAGGTAAGGGCGCGGAAGAAGATCCCCAGGACTTTATAGATCTGGGCGCGTTTGCCTATGTGAACAAGCCTTTCAACCTGGACGAGATTGAGGATGTGGTCGAGCAGGCCATTGGGCAGACACAATCTTAGAAAACATCCTCTAAGGGTGCGTCGTGGAGAGGCGACCCCCCGCTCTTTGTGTCTTGGAACTGAAAAACTACTAGAGGGCGACCGCGCCACGTGCTTCGGCAGGCCGCCACGGTGGCAAACTCTTGCGCGCCGGTTTTTCTTTTTTCAATCCCAGGGCCCAGTCAGCTTGCATCAGCGTGTGAATGTCGCGCGTGCCTTCGTAGATGACCGCCGCTTTACAGTTGCGCAGATAACGTTCGACCGGATAGTCATTAGAATATCCATTGGCGCCGTGGACTTCGATCGCCATTGAAGCTGCCGTCTCGCTACGCACGGTCGCCTGCCACTTTGCCAGGCTGGTGGCGCGGCCACTCGACTCGCCCTCGTTTTTCAACCAACCCGCCTGTAGCCAAAGCAGCCGGCTCATCTGATAGTCAGCTTCCATGTTGGCAATCTTTTGTTTTACCAGTTGATGATTCGCGATCTTCGTACCGAACGTTTCGCGCTCATTCGCGTAGGCGACTGAAGCATCTCGGGAAGCGCGGATCACCCCCGTAGCCCCCGCGGCCACGGTGAATCTTCCCTGCTCGAGGGCGAACATAGCGATCTTGAATCCTTCGCCTTCTTCACCCAGCAGGTTCTCCTTCGGCACGCGCACGTCCTGCAAAGAAAAGTAGCCGGTGTTACCCGCGCGAATACCGAGCTTGCCGTGAATCGTTCCCGAAGTGAATCCTTTCATCGTGCGCTCAACGATGAAGCAGGACATGCCTGAGTGATCCCGGTTCTTGCGCTTCTCTTCGTCGGTCCAGCAAAAGAAAAGAAAGTTATCGGCCGTGTCAGCCAGACTGATCCACATCTTCTCGCCGTTGAGCACATATTCGTCGCCTTCACGACGCGCGGTTGAGCGCGATCCCACCACATCCGATCCAGCTCCGGGTTCAGTCAATCCGTAAGTCGCAAGCTTTTCGCCTTTCGCCTGGGGCGTCAGATATTTCTGTTTCTGCTCTTCGGTACCCCACGAATAAATCGTCAACGAATTCAACCCGGTATGGACCGACATGGCCACGCGCAAAAACGTGTCGACAGCTTCCAGCTCTTCGCACACCAACCCCAGTGAAATGTAATCAAAGCCCGCGCCGCCGTATTCTTCGGGAATGCAGACACCGAGTAAGTTGAGCTCGGCCATCTTGTCAAAGATTTCGCGATGGAACTCCTGTTTCTCGTCCCATTCTTTGATGTAAGGCGCGACTTCCTTCTGCGCAAACTCGCGCACGGTTTGCACCAGGGCTTCATGGTCGTCGGTAAGTTGAAGGTCAATCATCGGCGATACTCTAGCATAATCCGCAGATTACGCAGATTACGCAGATTTGGAAAAAACAAATCGGCGATGTTCAAGGCTTCGGGTTCCAAAATTGAGGAGTACGCCCACTTCATAGCCCGTAGCCTTAAGATAATTGATCACTTGCGATTCCTCAGTTCCGCTCATGCGTGCGAGAGCCTTTAACTCTACAACGACTGAGTCGAAACAAATGAAGTCAGCGCAGTATGCGGTTACAAGAACTTGACCTTTGTAGCGAACGGGCAAGCGTACTTCGCGACGGAAAGGAATTCCTCGCGAAGTAAGTTCTAGAGCGAGGGCTTCTTGATACACAGGCTCAAGAAAACCACAACCTAGCTGCTTGTGTACTTCCATCGCTGCCCCGATGATGGCATGAGTCCTGGGATCGCGTTCAATGAACCCCTTCATCATCTCTGTCTGATGCTCCTTCCGGCAGTGAATCCCGAGGGAAGATGATCGCACAGCTTCTGATCTCTTGCTCTTAGTTTTTTCCATCTGTGTAATCTGCGTAATCTGTGGACATCATGTCTTTAGCAACTTCTTTCGCTTCATCGAGCGTTCCCACGCGCCCGTCCAACTGCATCTCATAGATCGCGCGTGTGATCTCACCGATGCGCGGCCCTGGCTCCAGGCCCATCTCGAGCAGATGTCGGCCCAGCAAGATCGGCGCGGGAGCATGCGTTACAACTTCCAACTCGCGGGCGCGCTCGATAAACCACTCCTGCGCTTCGGCGTCATACCATTGCTCGCGTGGAAGCCAATCGGCGTTGCGTCCGAGCGAATCAGCTTTCGCGACTCGATACAGGAGATCGAGTTCGCATCTGCGGGCCAGGCGGCGAAAAGCGCCGTCACTTACTTCTTCACGTTTCTTAAAAAATTCTCCCGGCTTCAGATGATCCCGCACCAGCGCCAGGACTTGCTCGCGCACATTGTACCCGTCGAGCGTATGGAGGTTCAGTTTTTCCAGAAAACTGAGCGTCGGAGCAACTCCTCCTTCTTCGTGTCCGCGTGAGCGCAAGCGGCCATCGATGAATTCCGTCGTGCCCGGCTTGCCGAAATCGTGGGCCAGGGCAGCCAGCATTACTGTCACTTGCTTTGGATAGGGAAGATCGTCAATCAATTCGCGCGCACGATCGACGACTAGCCGCGTATGGACAAAGACGTCACCTTCCGGATGCCACTCGGGATCCTGCGGTACATCTATTAGCGCTTTGATTTCAGGGAAAAGTTGATCGAGGACGCCAAGTGCATGCAGCCATCCAAAACCAATCGATGGGTGCTGCGCCCGCAGCAAGAGCTTCTCCAGCTCGCCCCAAATCCGCTCGCTCGGTAAGTCGGAAAGATCTATTGCGCGACAGAGAAGTGCGGTTTCGGGCTCGACTCTAAACTCGAACCTGGCGGCAAACTGCGCCGCGCGCAAGACGCGCAGGCTGTCCTCGCTAAACGTATTCGGTGAAACCGCCCGGAGAATTCCGCTTTGAAGATCGTCGCGGCCGTGGAAGGGATCAATAATCTCGCCGGTCAAGGGATCCTGAAGAATTGCGTTGATCGTAAAGTCTCTTCTCGCGGCGGCTTCCTGGATCGCCATCTCCGGATCGCCCTCGATGAAAAACGCTCGATGGCCACGACCTGTCTTGCGCTCGCGACGAGGCAGAGAAACATCGAGATGAGCGCCCAGCTTGTAAACCGTGAATGCTTCGCCGACGACGTTTACCTCTCCAAACGAATCCAGAAGTTCACGCAGTCTCGCCGGCGCGATGCCATAAATCTCCACGTCCCAATCCTTCGGCTGCCTGCCCATGAGCTCATCGCGCACACAACCACCGACCAGCAAGGCGCGGCCACCTTCGCTGCGAACGGCTTCGGCCAGATTCAAAACTTGCTTCGGAATGTCCATCTCAATTGGAAAGGGCGGGCAGTAGCCCGCCTCTAAACGATTTCTCGGGTCGCTATGGTAGCGGACGTCTCGTGTTACTTACGACTCGTCGCCAATTATTACGTTCGTCCCGCGCGTCGATGGCAAACAACTAATCACTTGCACACGTTCGATTTTGGTCAGATCTGAACCGGCAGCATGCCAGAGTTTGACCCAGAACGTACGCGTCTCGCCGTGAATCGCGAAGGTCGAGCCGTCGTTCATGACGGCCACCGGTTCGGCCGCGGCGCCGGCGCGCAACTCGTTAATTAATTCGGGGATGTACGGTCTGAGCTTCTCGAACTGGACCAAAACCGCATCGTCTGTGATCTCGGCTGGAGGCAGATCGACCGGCTCGCCTGATTCGAGGAGGAGCCGGAACTCGGTCTGGTGATCGCGTTTCTTGACTATAGGCATCGGTCCAATCAAACCACAGCGTCGCGGAAGTCTCAAAGCCGCATGGCCCCCGGGTGTTGTCCTATTTTGAGAGATTGCTGTTATCCACGTAGACGCTCCACCAACATACACGAACCCGAAGCTGGTTTTGATCTCGTATTTGTT
>JAWWPL010000357.1:0-11207 GCA_033850605.1 Blastocatellia bacterium
CGTCTCGTCGGCCATAACACGGACTCTTTCATCATAGAGCTTCACTCTTAACCCTAGCACCACGCTGTCACACTTCCGGCTGCGCGATTGACAAGCGAGCCGCGCCTTGAATATTGTCCAACCTCTGTTTCGCGAATTAACCCGGGAGTGCTATGGAACCTGAAACGCTGACTATTAGTATCGACGACCGCGATAGTGTGACGGCGCTTCTTTATCCGGCGTCCAAAGGGAAACGGTCCGGTGTAACTGTGGTTCTGGGACATGGGGCCGGCGCTAACCAGTTGAGCGCTTTCATGGTCATGATCGCCAAAGGCCTGGCGGCGCGTGGATGCGACGTCATGACTTTTAACTTTATCTACAAAGAACGTGGGCGTGGCATTCCGGATCCCAAAGCGAGACTCGAATCCTGTTATCAAGCGATAATCAAGACGGCGCAGACGAATCGCAAGCTAAAGAAGAATCGCCTGGTCATCGGGGGCAAATCGATGGGGGGACGAATCGCATCACAGGTTGCGGCCGTAGCGCCAGAGGGGATTGCGGGATTGGTCTTCCTGGGATACCCGCTACACCCTCCGGGCAGACCTGATAAGTTGCGCGATGCGCATCTGAAAGAAATTCATGCGCCGATGCTTTTTGTGCAGGGAGCGCGCGACACATTCGGCCCAGCAGAGGAAATTAGCGCCGTGATTAAGAGACTGCGCCTACCGGCGAAGGTCTATCCGATCGAAGGCGGTGATCACTCTTTTAAGGTTCCCAAATCCCTCGGTGTGCCGCAGCCGGCGATTTATGAAATGATAATGGATAAAGTTGTCGAGTGGACGCGCGAGCTATCAGCGCCACCTGCGTGATCGGGTGGTCAGACACTCAGATTGAATCGCGTCGAGTAATGGATCCACTAGCTCACCCAAGTGGTACCGAATTCAGCCGGAGGAGATGACCTTTGCACAGCTACAATTTTTTTCAACTAGACGTGTTTACAGATCACGCGTTTGGCGGTAATCCGCTGGCGGTCTTTCCGGAAGCGGAAGGGATCAGCGACGAACAAATGCAGCAGATCGCTCGCGAGATGAATTTGTCGGAAACCGTTTTCGTCCTGCCTTCTGAGAAGGAAGAGGCACTGCGTCGGCTGCGCATCTTTACTCCCGGTAACGAACTTCCGTTTGCAGGCCATCCGATTGTGGGGACATGGAATTGTTTGGCGCGGAAAGGGATCGTGCCGCTTCCCGAAAATGGCAATGGTTGGGTCCATCTAAAGCACGAAGTCGGTATCGGCGTGCTTCCCATTGATATTGAGTTCAAAGACGGCGAGCCGGCGCAGGTAGTCATGACGCAGGGCAAGTTTGAAATTCGCGGCGAGATAGATGACGCGCATGACCAGTCCCAAATCGCGCGCGCACTCGGTTTGGCCCGCGAGGATTTGGACGAGAGTTTGCCGATCCAGGCCGTCTCGACGGGAAACACGATGCTGCTGGCGCCGGTGCGCTCGCTGGCTGACCTCGGTAATTGCAAAGTGAATCTGCCGATGCTGAGCGAGATTTACGAAGGCAACAGCTCTTTCGCAGGCAGCACGGGTTGCTATGCGTTTACCCGAGAGACGCTCGAGATTGGTGAGGCTCGCGCTCATGCTCGATTTTTCATCGGGCAGAACATCGGCGAAGATCCGGCAACCGGCAGCGCCGCGGGACCGCTCGGCGGCTATCTGGTTTATCACGACGCGACCCGGGTAGATCCGGTCGAGGGTGTTTACAAGTTTGTGATCGAGCAGGGCGACTTTATCAATCGCCCCAGCCGGATTGGTCTGCAAGTCACAGGTGAGCCCGGCAAAGTCGATGAGGTGCGCGTGAGCGGCAAGTCAGTCCTGGTTGCGCGCGGAGTTTTGGAATTCTAGGGTCTTGGTGTCTGTGTTTGTTTCACGCAGAGGCGCCAAGACGAAGTGAAGGCGCAAAGAATCCTTCAATGCTTTGCGCCTTTTGATTCCCTTAGCGCCTTTGCGAGAAACTTTTCCTGTGCTGTGATTAGACAAAGGTCATGACCGAAAGCATTCTCGATCTATTGATCATCGGCGCCGGCCCCGCAGGGATTTCGGCTGCTGATGCAGCCGCGCGTGAAGGTCTCGATTATCTCGTGATCGAGAAGGGCACCATTGCCGACACGATTCGACAGTATCCCGTCGGCCGCACACTTTTCTCAACCCCAAATGAATTGGAGATGCGCGAAGGCGCGCTGCATCCCGTGCGCGAGAAGCCGACGCGGGAAGAACTGCTGTCGCACTACATCCATTTCGTGCTGGATGGAGATTTGCAAATCAACAGCGGCGAAGAAGTGATTGGCATCGAACATTTGGAACCCGAAATCTTTACCGTACGCACCCGGACTCTGAACACGCTTGGGCAAGAGATGAAAGCGACATACACAGCGCGGCGTCTGCTGTTTGCGATTGGCGCAATGGCCCGGCCGCGCCGGCTGAATGTGCCGGGCGAGACTCTACCCAAGGTTCATCATCGTTTCATTGAGCCCTATCCCTATGTGCGCAAGGAAGCGTTGGTCGTCGGCGGCGGTAACAGCGCCGCTGAGGCGGCCCTGTTTTTGTCTGAAGAAGGCGCGCGCACCACGATGGCGATCTGGCGCGAGGATTGGGAGAATCGCGATCCGAAAGCCGGCGCAATGAAACATTGGGTGCGTTCTCCGCTCGAGCGCGAGATCGCCGAAGGCCGCTTGCGGGTGATCCTGTACCAGAAGGTCGATGAGATTAGCGCGCTCGAAGTTACCCTGACGACTGAAACCGGAGAGAAGCGCACAATTTCCAACGACGTGGTCTTTGTGCTGGTCGGAAGTGACGCTGATCTAAGCCTCTTAAAAAGCCTGGGTGTGAAGATCACCTCGGGAAAGCTAACCGAACTGCCGGTCTATGATCCGGAGACTTTCGAAACCAACGTGCGTGGAATCTATGTCGCAGGGCACTTCACCAATGCTCGTCATATCAAAGCGGCCATCGACGTACCGCGAAAGATTGTCCCACTAATTGCGCAAAGCTTGCGGGTCAGCGTTGGCTCGTCGTAGAAGTTAGCGTTTTTACTGAAAGGAGTTTTGCTCCTTCTCGCTTTGGGGAAAATGGTTGGGGATGAGGTGTTAGCGGACTCAAGCCCTCAATCTAACCCTCTCCCAAAGGACGAGGGAGTCAAGAAAGCGAATCGAGGACAAGATGTCGATAATCTCAAAGACCCTCGTCGTTTTTGCGATTTGTTGTTTGATAATGGTCCCGCGAGTCGGCTCGCCGGCGCAGGAAAAAGGCCGATCGCCTGCGCCGTCCTCCTGCACTCGGGATAGAGCGCTGGATCTTATTCGACAGCAAATCGACGCGACCAAAACTTTCGATAATGCCGTGCAACGCATTAGCGTGATGATTCGCGCGGCTGATCTCCTCTGGCCGTACCAGCCAAATAAAGCGCGCGCGGTATTCAAAGAATCGCTGGAGCTGGCTCAGCAGAATTACAAAGAGACGGGCGACAAAGATCGAAAGGAGGGTGCTTTTGCTGTTGCCCAAGTGCCTGACCAGCGTTATACGGTAATCAATGCGATCGCCAAACGCGATCTGGCCTGGGCCAGAGAGCTCACTGAGCAATTGTTGAAAGAGGAACAGCAGCAAGCCGAAGACAAGACCGCCAGGGATGTGCGGGACGACGCCAAGACCAACGAGAAACTATTAGCAATAGCCCTCGCTCAGCTGCCTTCCGATCAAACGGCCGCCCTCAATTTCGCGGTGCGAAGCTTACGTTATCCGGCCACGTTGTATCTGCCTCTTTTCCTCTATCAGCTGGCGCCCATCAACCGTGCGGCGGCGGATCAATTCTATCAGGAAGCCCTCAATGCCTATGCCGGCGCTCCCATGGAGAGGTTTCTATACTTGTCGTCTTATCCGTTTGCGAACGATCGCGAAGTCGGCGATATGCCCGGATATACGGTCTATAGAATCCCCGAAGGCTTCACGCCGAATCCCGCTCTCCAGCGTTTGTTTGTGGGGAATCTTTTGCACCGCGTGCAGCAGTTTATTGAGAATCCTTCCGAGCCGGCGACCACCCGCCGGCTGTCTGAGCCCGGACAAATGTGGCTGGCCCTCGCGCGTCTGGAGAAACAAATTCAGCAGTCGTTGCCCGACCTCGCCCCGGCCGCTGAACAAGCCAAAACAAACGTCTATGTGCGATTGAATCAGACTGACCAACGAGACGTGGGCCGGACCGTCAAGAGCGACTACGAACCGAAGACTACGTTTGACGAGCAAGTCGAAGCGGCTGAGAAAAGTCCAAATGTGGACAACCGCGATCGGCTACTGACTTCTGCCATTACCGGATCTTCGACGAAGGAGAGCCTGGAGCATGTTCTCAGCGTGGTCGATAAGATCTCGGACTCGAACGTGCGTTCGCAATTACTGAACTGGTTTTACTTCAATCGAACGGAGGTGGCGATCAAGGATAAGAAGCTCGACGAGGCGCGAAAATTGGCCGCGAAAGTCGATGAGTTGGACCAGCGCGCCTATCTTTACCTTCGCGTCGCCGAAGAATCGCTGAAGCAGGACATGGATCAGACGCAGGCGCGGGAAATGCTCGACGAAGTAGCTGACGCCTCGGCAAAGGCGCCCGCAACGATGGTGACGGCTCGGGCTCTGCTCGGCATCGCCTATCTCTACAGCAAGTTCGACATGAATCGCGCGATGGTAGTGCTGGGTGACGCGGTCAAGCTTATTAATCGTCTTGAAGCGCCGGATTTTTCTCGCCAGTATGTGACGAGAAAGATTGAAGGAAAGACTTTCGGCAGCTACACATCGTTTCAAACTCCCGGCTTCAATCCTGAAAGCGCGCTGCGAGAGTTGGGGAAACTGGATTTCGATTCCGCATTGAACCAGTCAAGTAATTTCGCTGACAAGTCTCTGCGTGCGATGACGACGCTGGCGCTTGCCGAACAATGTCTGAAGGAGCAAACGGCGAAGCCGAAACCGAAAGAGACTAAGCCGCCAGCGTCAAAGCCATGATTGATAGCCTATTGACTGGGTGAAGAGACCGGAGAGCCGGGGCAGCAATAAGAGCGATCCACGAAACCACACGAAATAACTCGAAACTGATTCTTCTTAGTGTTGCTTGTGGTTTCGTGGATCGTCTGTCAGTTTTTCGCCGCTTGCCAGGCTTCGGCTTACGAAGCAATTTCCGAGTAAGAGTTCGCGATAAAGAAGTCAAAGATGGAAACTCCGCTGACCCCCATGGACTTTGCGCGGCGCGCGCGAAAGCTCTACGGCCAGCGCGAAGCTGTCGTTGATGGCGGACTGCGTCTGACCTATGCGCAGTTCTTTGATCGCTGTGATCGCTGGTCCTCAGCTCTCCAGAAACTCGGCATAGCGCAAAACGATCGGGTTGCTTACATTGCCCAGAACACTCACGCGCAACTCGAATCGTTTTATGCTGTGCCGCAAATCGGCGCGGCGCTGGTGCCGATCAACTATCGTCTGACGCCCGATGATTTTGCTTATCTGATCAACCACAGCGGCGTTCGAGTGGTTTGCGCCCAGTCAGACTATCTTTCCGGAATTGAAAGTATTCGCTCGCAACTGTCCACAGTCGATCACTTCGTGGCCCTCGACGCGGCGCGCGAGGGCTGGCTCGATTACGAAGCGCTTTTGACTGAGGCCGCGAACGACTTTGTCCGTCCGCAGATTCAGGAAGGTGATTTGCTGACGATCAATTACACCAGTGGGACGACGTCGCGGCCGAAGGGTGTGATGATTACGCATCGTAACGCTTATCTGAACACCGTGGGGACCTTGGTTCATGAACACATGGACTGCGCGGATCGCTATCTGTGGACGTTGCCCATGTTCCATGCCAATGGCTGGACGTTTGTTTGGACGGTGACAGCGGCAGGCGCCACACACGTATGTCTGCCCCGCGTCGATCCCAATCTGGTGTTCGACCTGATCGAAAAAGAGGGAATCACGATGCTGTGCGCGGCGCCCACCGTGCTGATCGGTTTGGCGAACGCCGATGAGAGTGGGAGTAAGAAAGCGCCCCGCGGACTGAGGGTGTTGACGGCTGGAGCGCCTCCCGCCGCTTCCACCATTGAACGTTTGGAAGAGGAACTGGGCTGGACCGTAACACAGTTGTACGGTCTGACTGAGACGAGTCCTTTCATAACTGTATGCGAGTCGCGAGCAGAGCATCAACAACTCTCCGTTTTTGAAAGCGCGGTGATTAAAGCCAGGCAGGGTGTCGAGTTGATCACTTCAGGCGAGACCGCTGTTATCGACGAAGCCGGCGCGCAAGTCCCCCGCGACGGCATCACGGTGGGCGAGATCGTGGTGCGCGGCAACGTGGTGATGGCCGGCTACTACAACGATCCTGAAGCCACGGAACTGGCCATACGCAATGGCTGGTTTCACACCGGCGATGCGGCCGTCGTGCATGGCGACGGGTACATCGAAATTCGCGATCGTTTGAAGGACGTGATCATTAGCGGCGGCGAAAACATTTCATCAGTCGAAGTCGAGGGCGTGCTGTTGCGTCATCCGGCGGTGCAGGAAGTAGCAATTGTAGGCTTACCGGATCCGCGCTGGGGCGAGTCACCGCACGCGTTTGTAGTCCTGCGCGACGACGCTTCGGTGACGGAAGAGGAACTTCGCGAATTTGCTCGTTCGCATCTGGCGCACTTCAAGGCGCCACACAGTGTCACGTTTATTGAGGAACTGCCAAAGACGGCGACTGGTAAGATTCAGAAATACGTTCTGCGCGGTGGCCGGAGTGCGATTGCGAAACAATAAGTGTGTTGCTAATCCCCGCATCGCGCCCTGATCGGTACCGCGAAGTGGAGCGCGGACATCCGGTCCGCCCGAGCGCGAAGCTCATCTATCGTGACAATGAGCGTGCTGCGCACGCTGGCGGACAGGATGTCCGCGCTCCATTTTGTATAAACAAAAGGGCGAGCTTGATAGCTCGCCCTTAATCTTTTGGTGGGGATGAGAGGACTTGAACCTCCACGATGTCACCATCACAGGCTTCTGAGACCTGCGCGTCTGCCAGTTCCGCCACATCCCCGTGCAGTTCGAATATACGAACCGGATCACGGAGTGTCAAGACACGACTCTCTGCAGTTACCGCAAGCGAATTCCGAGACGAAGTCCGCTGTGGCGGCGCCGCTGGCGGTACCAGGATTCGTCATAACGGTAAGTCGGGTTAGCCCATGCGTAGGTATATCGATTAGCAAAGTACGGCTGCGAATACCGGTATGAGTAGTACCGGTTTGTGTAATAGCTCCCAGCCGGCCCGTACGTGGAGTATTGATTCCCGTAGTAACCCTGAAGGTAACTGTACGTGCCATACGTCGAAGACCGGTAACTGTAGCGCGGTCTGCGCTCGTTAATCACGTAAGGCCTCTGATAGTTAGAGACGACGACGATCCTGCTGCGAGATGGGCGATCTCGCCACCTTCTCTGACCCATCGCGGCGATCGGGAAGATTACGCTGAAGATCAGCGCACCAGCCGCACCCTGAACCATTTTCGATAAAAGGTTTGACTTCATAACGCCCCTCCAAATTCTCTCAAGCTAACTCAAAGCGTGGCGCTGTTTTTCTCTTTCTCAGAAACCGCGCCGGTTGAGACGTCGATTCCAATTTCGCGAACGCTGCGAACGCAGGAACTGATCATTATTAAGATCCCGTCTGCGCAGCTCTCGGTTCCTGAATCGGTCATCCCGATTGAAATCTCGATTGCGCAGCCTGTCTATACGACGTTGCCGAATGATCCTGTTGCTGATAAGGGATCGGCGCCCAATGCGCGGACCGCGGCCGTCCCAACGTCCGTCACGCGCGTCGTGACCATTCACAAACTTGTCCAGCTTTTTCTCCTGTCCACGGCCCCGGCCGCGTCCCTGAGCTAAGCTCGTCGCCGGCACCGCCGCCAGCAGAAAGAGACTTGCGAGTACTAACAACATCTTGCGATTACGTTTCATTAACTTCATAACACCTCCAGCAGTGTGAACAAACTATGTATTACGTTGCGGCTAACGCAACAAGACCCATGCCGTCAGTGAAATTCTGATTATTAAAGGCCGTTCGGCCGTTGATCGATCATCGACGTACCATATCGTTGCGTTCGTCTCTCGTATAGCATGCGCACGGCGGACACTGTTTGCCGCCCATCAGCGCCATTGTTATAGTTGGCATTCAATTCTGTTGCCGGGATGAATTCAAAAGCGCAGCATCAAGCAGAGGTCGGCCAGCGTCTGGAGCACGTGCAGGAGCAGATTGCCAGGGCCGCACTCCGGGTGAATCGCACACCAGGCGAAGTTACGCTCCTCGCCGTCAGTAAGACACATTCAGCCGAAAGCATTCAGCAAGCGATCGCGATTGGGGTGACCGACCTGGGCGAGAATCGCGTGCAGGAAGCGGAAACAAAGATTCCTGAAGTAGGACGCAAGGCGGCGCGATGGCATTTGATCGGACACCTGCAATCGAACAAGGCCCGGCGCGCGGTCGAGCTGTTCGATGTCATCCATTCGCTGGATTCGGTGGAGTTGGCCCGGCGGCTTGATCGTGTTTGTGGGGAAATAAATCGGAGCGCGTTACCGGTGCTGATTCAGGTTGACCTGGGACACGAGACTACGAAGTCAGGCGCAGTCGAAAGTGAAGTCCCGAAAATCGTTGAGGCCTTAAAACAATCACCGCTACTGCGCCTGACGGGCCTGATGACTTTGCCTCCTTACTTTGATGATGCCGAAGATGCACGGCCGTTCTTTCGCAGGTTGCGAGAGCTGCGCGACCAGCTTAGTGCGCAGGGCGCGTTTGGCGAGCAGAGCGGAGAGCTTTCGATGGGTATGACGCACGATTTCCAGATAGCGATTGAGGAAGGCGCAACGATTGTCCGGATCGGCACCGCCATCTTCGGCGCGAGAGGTAATACTTAGTCCAATTTCTCTGCGCCCCCTCTGTGTTCTCTGCGTCTCTGCGGTGAATGTATTTGAGAAGTTGTTCGCCGCAGAGACGCAGAGACGCAGAGGGCGCAGAGATTGCGCAGAGAAGATCTAATCAATGCAAATTATCTCCACACTTTTCCAATTCATCACCTGGGGCGTTACCGCGATTATCGTGGCGGCGATTGTGCTAATCATGCTGCGCTCTATTTTGAATTACATGGATGGAAATCCTTTTAGTTGGTCGGCGGTCACGCTGCGCCGATCGACTGAGCCCGTGTTGACTCCCGTGCGAGCCATGCTGAGAGGGTTCAGACTCGATCCCAAAGTTGCTCCTTTTATCGCGATGATTCTCATAATCGTCGCCGGTTATATGGTGATTCAGGTCGCGGGCAGCATTCTGAACACTCTCGCCGGAATCATCTATGCTCTATCGAGCCGCACGCCGGGCATGCCGGTCGCGATTGCCGGCTATCTCCTTTTTGGTTTCCTGGGACTGTACACTTTGGCGATCTTTATCCGCATCATACTGTCGTTCGTCGCGGTCGGTTATGGTAATCCGCTAATGCGCTTCCTCTACCGGATCACCGAGCCGTTGCTGGCTCCCCTGCGCCGGACAATTCCGCCGGTAGGCATGTTCGATGTTTCGCCGATCGTGGCCTTTGTCATTCTTTGGTTATGTCAGGCGGCGGTTGGCGGCACGCTGCTGCGAGGTTGGCCGACGCGTTTCTTTTAGAAGGTGCCCTAGTTTCGGTCGGGTGTCATGGAGTCAGTACCGAGCGGTAGCGACCGGGCTTAAGTCATTAGCAAAATCAGGATCGCGAATTATTGTTACCCGGTCGCTACCGCTCTCGGTACTGACCTCATCACCAAATTAGCCGCACTCTGATTATTTCCCGTTTCGCGATTTTGGCCTTGGCGATTTACCATCGCACTGATTGATTCAATATTCTGAAAAGAATCGCGGCCTCACGTTCGCGGTGCGAATTGTTCCTCGTGCATCGCGCACTGAGATTGCTGGTGAGTATAATGGCGCCCTGCGAATCCGCATTGCCGCGCCGCCAGTGGAAGGCGCCGCCAATCGGGAACTGATTCGATTACTGGCTAAAATTTTCAAAGTGCCACAGAATGCGGTTGAGATAGTTTCAGGCGCCGCCTCGAAGAGCAAGTTCATTCGTATTTCGGGCGCGGACTCTGCCAGGCTGGAGAATTTGATCTGATTGAAGTAGAGCCAGAAGTTTAGAGTTCAAGCTAGCTTGCCAAAGACAGTTGAACTCCGAACCGACTGCTAACGAAACCCCTTGGAACTGACATCCATTTCTCGTTATCGAATCCTCGAAAAGCTCGGCGCGGGCGGAATGGGCGAGGTGTATCTCGCTGAGGATACGAAGCTGGGCCGCAAGGTCGCGCTTAAACTACTCGATGAAGAGCTCACCAAAAATCGCGATCGTCTCAACCGCTTTGATCAGGAAGCCTATGCGGCTTCGGCCTTGAACCATCCAAACATTCTCACCATTTATGAAATGGGAGACGAAGGTGGGCGGCACTTCATCGCCACCGAATTTATCGATGGCATCACCTTAAGAAAGCGTCTGGGTGGCGTGCCGATGGATCTGGCGGAGGTGTTGGACCTGGCGATCCAGGTGGCCGGCGCGTTGGAAGACGCGCATGCGGCCGGTATCGTTCATCGCGACATCAAACCGGAAAACATAATGATCCGGCGCAACGGCCACGTTAAGGTCCTGGATTTCGGTCTCGCCAAGCTGACCGAGAGACGCGAGACAGAAGAGACCGATACTGAAGCGGTAACGCGGGCCCTGGTCCAGACCGACGCCGGCGTGGTGCTGGGAACCTCACAATACATGTCTCCGGAACAGGCCAGGGGAAAACCGATCGATGCGCGCACGGACATCTGGAGTCTGGGGGTGGTGCTTTACGAAATGACCTCGGGCCGCGCGCCATTCATCGGCGAGACCAAGACCGATGTGATCATCGCCATTGCCAGGATTGAACCGGCGCCGCTGGCCCGGTTCGCACCGAACGCGCCGGCGGAACTTGAATGGATCATAATGAAGGCCCTGCGCAAGGACGTCGACGAGCGCTACCAGACAGTCAAGGAACTGGAATCTGATCTGAAGAAACTTAAGCAGCGGCTCGAGTTTCAAACCGAACTCAATCGCTCACTCGCTCCCGATCAGTTGACCGGGGGCCTGAGCGTTTCGGGTCTGCGCTATGCCGACACCGAAGTCCCGGGACG
>JAWWPL010000460.1:0-2924 GCA_033850605.1 Blastocatellia bacterium
CGTCAGATGTCGCCACGGACGGACTGATGACGCGAGCTTCGCTCGCGTGTGCGGACGGGACGTCCGCGCTCCCAGCACTCATCGGCCGCTCGTACATTGGTGCTTCATCGGTCAGGGCGTTCACGGGCACGTCGCAGACCACCACACCGCTATGCGATACACGCATGCGGCCGTCGTCGCGCACCTGGCCTATCACGACGGCGTCCAGATCCCACTTGCGAAAGATATCGCCGACTTCGCGTTCGCGCCCTTTGTGGGCGACGATTAGCATGCGCTCCTGCGATTCCGAGAGCAGCATCTCGTATGCAGTCATGCCGGTTTCGCGTTGCGGAACCAACGACAGGTCGATCTCAATGCCGGTGCCTGCGCGTGCCGCCATTTCGCAGGTCGAACAGGTTAAGCCGGCTGCGCCCATGTCCTGAATTCCGGCTACGGCGCCGCTGCGCATCGCTTCCAAACATGCTTCGAGGAGAAGCTTTTCCAAAAACGGATCGCCGACCTGAACCGTCGGTCTCTTCTCTAAAGCTTCTTCGTCAAACTCGGCTGAAGCCATCGTCGCGCCGTGAATACCATCGCGGCCGGTCTTGGCTCCGACGTACAGAACCGGATTGCCGACGCCGCTGGCTTTGCCAAAAAAGATTTGATCCTTGCGCACCAGCCCGAGCGCGAAGGCATTCACCAAAGGATTAAATGCGTAAGCATCGTCAAACGAAACCTCGCCGCCGACCGTGGGTACGCCGAAGGCGTTTCCGTAGTGCGCTATGCCGGCGACAACCCCGGCGAGCAGCGAGCGGTTGCGGCGTCCGTTTGCAGGATCATCCAAGGATCCAAATCGCAGGCTATTCAGCGCGGCGATCGGCCGCGCGCCCATGGTAAAGATGTCCCGCAGGATTCCGCCCACGCCGGTGGCTGCTCCCTGAAATGGTTCGATGAATGATGGATGATTGTGCGACTCGATCTTGAAGCAGGCACACCAGCCGTCGCCGAGATCTACGACGCCGGCATTTTCGCCCGGTGGCACAATCACGCGATCACCCGTGGTCGGCAGTCTTTTCAAATGAATCCGGGAAGATTTATACGAACAGTGTTCAGACCACATCACGGAAAAGATGCCCAGTTCGACGAGATTAGGTTCGCGGCCGAGCAGTTCTTTAATATGCGTGAATTCTTCTGAGGTGAGATTGTGGGCCGCGATTATTTGAGGCGTGATTGGTTCCATGACTAAGTGGCGCCGGTTGTTTCGGTTGATTCCGTGGACAGTGTTGTGGCGGCGAAAGACAATCCACGAAGTTACCCGAAGCCGTAAGAAAACTTCTCTAAGCAATCTCGGCGCGCCACCAATGCGATGCCACGCCGAGTTGAATGGTTCATTGAATAAAGGTTAAGCGGGCGATTTTTGAGCAACCGTTGCGCTATCCCTTTCGTTCCTAGCTCACTGCTTGCTGCCCAGTTGAGAGTCAATCGCTTTACGCAATTCGGCGGGCTTGATCGCGCCGAAGTACTTGAACACAACCTTGCCATCTTTATCGTAAAGATAAGTTGCCGGCAGTGCGCCGTCCCAGGTTGGGTCGACGGCGTGAATCGCCGGTTCGGGATCTTTTAGGTTCAGCAAAACGACGGGCATCTGTGCCTTCATTTTCTTGAGAAACTCCGGCACTGTAGTGTTGATTTCAGTAATCTCGTCGAGCGTAACCGAGACGAAGTTCAGTTTGCCGCGATAGTCGTTATCGATCTTCACCAGATCGGGAAACTCTTCGCGGCATCCGTCGCACCACGTAGCCCAGAAGTTAATCAGGAGGGGTCGCGTGTCCTTTGGGTCGCGCTCCAGAATCTTCTTCAAACCCTCGAGATCGATCTCGCGCACGGAGTCCGTCTTAACAAAGCCACCCAACATGTCGGGTCCCGTACGGCTGGCCGTTGCTGCAGAGCCTGACTGAGGAGTCTGGGCGGATGCTGCGAAAACAGCCAGAACCGACACGGCAGCGATAACGACTAATAATGTAAGGAAGCGCAAAGGCATTTTTGTAAAGGCAAGTTGTTAGCTTGCCATTATTCGTTCGGAATATCGCCTTTAGGCGAAACCTCCTGCGCGTCAAAATTTCCCGCCTGAAGACGGTACTCCGAACGAGAGCTAATGTTGACGGTTAAAGTTATGAAGCCCGTTTGATGCTGCACCCGAACGCCGCACCGCCGGTCTTGCTGATTGCCTTACCCGAAAGCAATTGATCAAGCGCATCGCGCAGATCATTCGAAGTGATGTTCGCGGTGTTCTGCGAATTGTCGATGCGACCGTGATAGACGAGCTTGCCGCCGGCATCGATCACATATGCTTCCGGCGTGCGCGTGGCTCCCAAACGATCTGCGATCTTGTTGCCATCGTCTTTCAGCACGGTAAAGGTTAAATGCTTGTCGGCGGCGTGCGCCTTCACGGCGGCAATCGACTCAGTAACGTTCGAGTTGATGCCGATGACGTTGATGCCCTTAGCCTGGTAATCCTGGGCCAGTTTTTCCATGCGTTCGTTGTATCCGTTCGAGACCGGGCACTGCACTGAGATGAAAATCAAAACCGCACCGTTCTTGGCCGTTAACGCCTTCAGCGAGTGTTCGGCGCCGTCGGTGTCAGGCAGTTTGAAGTCGTCAATGACCGTGCCAATGGCGGGTGGCGCCGGTAGATCGCTGGTGCTGCCACTTCCGGCAACGGCCGCGAAGGCAATGATAATTATCGAAGCGAGAAATAGTGGTAGCGCGAAATGTTTCTTCATTCTTACTTACTCCTTTCAAGGATGGGTGGCGTGTGACTGGCAAGATTAGCAGCCGAAAGTTAGACGTGGCAAGCGAAGAGTTAGTTCGGTAGTGTCTGAGAGTTCTGTTGCTACAGAGCGGGGCACTAGCCCGACCGTCAGGGAGGGCTCATAATCAAATTG
>JAWWPL010000480.1:0-10902 GCA_033850605.1 Blastocatellia bacterium
CAAATAAGCGCCGTATCAATCTTCAGAGCGAGCCAGTTACCCGCTCCCGTTCTTGAGTGTCCCAAACTAACTCGACTGATTCCCATTCGTTCAGGTACAGCCCCAGCACGCGCGCGTTAATCTGATAAGACAAAACCACTCGGACAGCTTCGAGAATTTGTTCGATGTGTTCTTCTTTGGTCGCGTCATTCGCAGCACAGTCGTGATGTCCGGTCACCGCGACCACTTTGGAAGCGTGATGAAGGATAGAAAAAGAGACCTTGCGAACTATGTCGTCGACGGTGTAGGTCGATCCGCCGCTAATCAGCTTGTCCGGCCCGGGTTCGGTAATCAAGTCGACATAGTGCACGTTGGTGTGCAGCTTCATCCAATCAGTTATCGGCTGTTGGACTCGTCCGTCGATGCAGGTGATGGCGGTGGCGAATTTGTGTCGAGGCATGCGCAGATTACTTATTCATAGCTCAACGCATCAACCGCATCCTGC
This sequence comes from Blastocatellia bacterium, assembly GCA_033850605.1. Classification (GTDB taxonomy): domain Bacteria; phylum Acidobacteriota; class Blastocatellia; order Pyrinomonadales; family Pyrinomonadaceae; genus UBA11740. The sequence goes on from JAWWPL010000480.1 coordinate 485, forward strand.
CGCGCCGCTCGCAACGCGGGATAAAGTGCGCCTATCGAGCCGCCAATCAAACCCACTACCAGAGAGATTACGATCCACTTTGGCTCGACATCCACGACCAGCGTAGTCGAACGCATCACGATAAAGCGGATTATCAAGGTCAGGAGCACGCCGATAAAGACGCCCAGCACGCTCACCAGAATTGCTTCCTGCTCGATGACCCAGGCGATGGAACGTTTCGACATGCCCAGTGACTTCAGGATCCCGATTTGTCGGGTGCGCTCGGTCACTGTCGTATACATGGCCAGCAGAATCACCATCATGCTGATAGTCGCGGCAATGCCGACGACAACTTTCAGAAAAATATTCAGCGCCGGCACGCTCGACATATAAAGTTCCGGCAACTCTCGCGTCAGGATCACCTGGTCGTCCGGGAATTTCTCCTTGATCCGCGCGGCGACTTGCTCCTGCTGAGCGGGATCGGCACAGGCGATCAGAATTGTGTTGCAACGGCGATCGTTGGGATGCTTTTCCCCTTCCATCTGGTCCTGCATTGTGGCCAGAGGGATCTTCAAACGGCCGCCGCCCGGTGGTTCATAAACGCCGACCAGCCGAAACGGCCGCTCATAGATTTCGATAGTGGAACCGATTTCGATGCGCCGCTTCTGTTCCTGCTGCCAGCCGGAATCGACAATGACTTCATCGCCGCTCTGAAGCCCCCGGCCTTCTTTAATCGTCAACCCGTTTATCGCCGCGTATTGATCGAAGGGAATTCCTTCGATCAGGCGCGAGCCAAAGCCTGAGTCGCTCCGGTCCAGGCTCTGGCCGATGGGGACTGTAGCGCGCACGCCTTCGAGACGCTCGAGCTCGGAGGCGTGGGCCACGGGCATCAAAAACGGTTGGCTTCCGCTCAGGCCAAGCGTGCCCGCCGGCCGCACCATGATCTGCGCGCCGATGTTTGATTCACGCTTGCCGCGTTCGCGCAAAAGACCGTGGGTCAAGCCGACCGTGAAGACCACTAAAAGGACGCCGATCGCGATGCCGGTAACGCTGACGGCTGTGCGCGCGGGTCGATGAGCAAGATTTGAAAGCACCAGACTGTCCATAAGTTTTTGTAGCCGAGGGCTGCGATCCAATACGCGACGCCAGGCGTTTGGCACTGCGCGCCACGTAACGATGAAAACACCAATTACGGTCCAGAAGATAATTGCGGCCTTCCGCACAATCGCCAGCGTAACGCCGGCAGCGGCCGCAAAACCCAAACTCTTAAGAATGATCTCGGTGCCGCCTTCATAAACACCAATCGTCGCCGGCACGAAAGCAAAAGCAAAGTTGATAACCTTGGTTAGCGACTCGATGATGTAAGCGGCGCCGATGTGCGGAATAAAGCCGAGCATCATGAGCGTGACGTAGACTTCCAGAACACTGGTCGCGTGTGACGTCAGATCAAGCCCAATCATGGAAAAGAACGCCGCGCGCCGGCGCTTGTAAAATCCGTACACGGTCAGTTCGACGCGATAGATGTGATGGCGGCGAGTCCGCAAGAATCTGGGCCGAAAACCTCGTCGCCCCAGGCTGTCGATGATGTTGGTAAGCAGCGTGACTCGTCGTCGGGTCGCGATGGCTGCGGCGATCAACCCGAGGAAAGCCACCAGGGCAATCAGGATCAGCATCTCGCGGGCGACCGGCGGTACGGGATAGGCGAACAGCATTAGGCAGGCGCCGCCAAAGATCAACAACACGACGGAGAGGTTGTAGAGGAGGTTATCGACGACCAAAGCCGGCACGCCATGAACCAGCGGCACGCGCTTTCGCAGTAGCGCCACCTTCGTGGCTTCACCCAGCAGCGGGCCGGCAAAGGTTAGAAAGCTCATTGATTCACCGCCCAATCTCGCGGCGAAGGCTTGCATGAAAGTAAAACGCCGATGCTCCGGAGGAACCGATATGCTCATTGCGATCGTGCGCAGCACATGCCGCAGCCCGTTAATCGCAACGACGAAGAAGAAGCCAAAGCCGACACGGCCCAATGCCGAAAAGATTGGCTGGAGCCCGACCTTGCGAATTACATAAACCAGCAGCAGGGCGCCGAGCACAAAGGCGACCGCCTGCATCCACGCGATTGAGCGTTTTGCAGTTGATGGCTTGGCGACCGACGGTGAATCGGTGGTGTGTACCAGGGCGCGATCATTGAGGGAACGTTCCATTGCTTTACTGTCGTTGCGCAGGTTGGCTGCCGGCTGCGCTTGTCACTTCCTGGATTACGCGGCCGGGAAACTTCGTAAAGCCTCGTCTGGCCAGCGAATCAACCGGCGAATTGTCGGTCTGCAGATTTCCGGTCAGCGCCAATATCGTCGGCGTCACGCTCAAGCTGTCGTACGGTTCGGAGACGGCCAACCCGCGGGGAACACCGGTGCCTTCGCCGCCGGCAAGCATCAGGGTGGCGTGGGTCGAAATGCGAAAGAACGATCCGTGATTGCCGCCGGGATTGAAACCGCGCACATCAAAATTCCAATGATTGTTAGCCAAAATCAGCATATCAGTTTCAACCAGTCGCCGTTGACGCCTCCGCAGACGATGCAGCAATCTGTCGTCATCTGATAGTCCGGCCGCATTTACGTCTGTTCCCGGAGCCGGGAAAAGCGTGAATTGTTCGTGCAGCCCGATAAGCCCGTTAGAGTATTGCGTCTTATGCACTGCATGCAACCATTCAAGGTCCGTGTGCCATTCATTCAGCCACGCCACGCGAGTATCCAGCGGAACATCAAGCCGCGGATCATCCAGCAACCGCAGCGGCAGACCCTGCTGCCATGGAACCAGATCAAAGTGTATTACGCCCTCATCATCCTGGGTAAGATGGGCGATCGGCAAGTAGCGCAGCCGCAACTGCCCCTGAGCTTCGCCACGGGGCAAAACGAGAGCCTGACGGTCCGGTCCGCCGTAAAGCCAGACTGCATCGTCATCAGGCTGCAAATCCTGGCTCAGAGTCGGAACGAGGGCGGCGCGCGGAATTCGAGTCGCAATGAAATCCACAGGACGATTCGTAATGCCCTGCTGCACGTTGTTGCGCACGTTCTGCTCCTGAATCAAAGTTAAATAATTAACCCGCAGGAAGCTGCGTTCGAGGTCCAGCGAGCCGTCGCTTTGTAAAACCAGCCCGACCGATGCCGGCCCCACTACATAGTTTTGCAGGTCGTGGATCGAGTTGCGCTGACCCATCGAATCCTCGGGAATCACTTCCGCGATCCGGAGTTTGAACGGATCGAAGCTCTCTGGCCGCAAGCTCAGCAAGTTTCGCATGGTCGCGACGTAGGCACTATAAGCCTTCTGCTGTTCGGTCCACTGGGCCGCCAGGACACAGACCCGCCGAGCATTGTCGTCGCGTCCCAGTTCCTTGTCGTAAACGGTGAATTTCTTTGGTTGGGATTCGCAGAGTGCGCGCTGTTTTTCGATTGCCCGGCGCAAGGCGCCCAATTCCTCGTTGAGCTGATTCAGCTCGTCATGCCAGTTCGCTTTATCGCGCGCAACGGCGACAAAGAACGCATCGGCGGCCGCCCGGCGCAATTGCGGCGACAGGTCCTTACGCTGTAGTTGCTGGAGCAGAATGTGCAGCAAGTTGAGATCGCTGTTGCGGAGATGGAGCCCGGCACGTTCGTTGCCGTCGAAATCCAAAAGCGCTGTCGGGTACTCAGCGCTTTGTTTCTGCAAATAATGAGATTGAGAAGAAGTGGTGGTAATCGGAGGCACGAATAGGTTGATCGACTTCAGCGAATAATCCATCAGCAGCCGCCGCTTAGTGATTACGTGGTGTCCGCCACCGGCGTAACTACCCAACAGCTTCACCAGATTGAATCCTTGACTGATGACGCGCTCGTCGGTATTAAAACCGTGATCGGAAACGACGACCAGCACTGTTTCTGAGCCGAGCTGGCTCTTCTGAATCCCGGTCCAAATTCTGCCGATCAGGCCGTCGATGTCGCGCAGTGCCGCCAGATGCGATGCGCGGTCATTGTTGTGATGAGCGACGTGATCGAACGTGGTGGTATAGAAGTCCAGGTAATGGACGCGCTGATCCTGAAGACTCTCGATTAGTTCACGCTCCAGTTCGTCGGGAACTACATCCCGAAGATCGAGCCCGCTGAGAAATTCTCCCGCAAGTTCTTTGGGATTCCGCAAGAACTTTGTTTGCCCAGCGCGGCGGAGAGTGTCTATGCGGGCCCCGCGTCCGTAGAGTTGCGACCCCGTGTTTCGCTGGTAGTTGTCGTAAGCGTCGATCAACATGGGCACGCCCAGAGAATCCAGTACTTCAGTCCCTGGCATATCCACGTTCGAACCGGTTGCCTGCTTGAAGTAGAACGGAATGAAATTCAGGTAATCGTAAGTGCGCAGAATGTCGCGATCGAATTCGACATTGCCTTTAATTTGCAGGTGCTGCCCGGTATCAAGCGTTGACCATGACGGCGCCGACAGGCTCATTCCGCGAACATAGAAGTTGGTGAGTCGCGTGCCGTTCTTGAAGAAGACATTGTCGAACCATGGTAGCAGGCTGCGCCCCGTCATCGGGTCGTATTCGCGCGCAAAACGCTCGACCATTTCATAGGGCAGGCCATCGATTTTGATGATCACCACGCGCGTTGCCCGAGCTTGCGCGCATGCCGTAACGGACCAGAGCAAAGCTAAGAATAGGAAGCTTAGGTGAACGAGAATTCGCTTCAGGAATTCGTGGATCTGAGACTGAAGTCTCTGGCTGGAAGAGCGCTCCGCAAAAAACCACATCACGGTGCGCCCACCTGACTAAGAACTGCCCTGACCTCAGCGGGCTTCATGCGAATGTCCTCAGCGACGGCTTTACGCAAACGCTCGGCAATCGCCGGGCGCCATTCTGAGTCAGATGATTCCTGGCGGTAGAGAGTTATGAGCGCTTTCTTGGCGGACTTGTTATTGATTTTGTAAAGGGCGTCGAGGCACAGCCCCCGCGCTTCCGCATCCGAGGTGCGCTGAAAAATAAGGGCCGCGGAGCGCGCGGCTGATCCGTTCGCGTCCGCACCCTGATCGGCCAGAAACTTCAGGGAGCGCTTCACTTTGCTCATATCCCAGGCGACTTCCGTTTGTGGAGAGGACTTTGCGATCTGGTTCAGGAAGTTCGTTTGGCGTTCAGTGTGTCGCGCCAGCTCCAGCCGCGCCAAAAGTTCGGGCGTCTCGCGTTCACGATGAACATAACGACCGAACGAGAGGATATTGCCGAGACTAATGAAGAAACGAGACAGCGATCCATGTTGAAGCGGTACCATCTCCGCCCGCCGATCTCTTTCAATCCTGGCCGGCAGGCCATCGGGCCGGCGAGCGAAATCGAGTAACGAGTCGTACTGCTGACGCGCCAGCCGAATCTCGCTCTGGTTATCGTTGTTGAGTGGATTGACCGATACGATTTCCAGGCGCTGCTCTATCTCGTGCTGAAGCTGCGGATCGAGAGAGCCGTTGAATGACAGCAGGAGTTTTAGTTCCGAGTAGCTTTTCAAACGCGACGGTTGATTCAAGTCCAAGCCGCGACGGCCGGTAATAAATTTATAAGCGTTGCGGCCCAGAAAGTATGGGATATTGCCGAAGCTCGAGAGCGAGAGAATGTTCTTTGTTAGGTCATTCAGCACCCGGCGAGACACTTCGCGGCCCTTCGGATTAAGGTCGTCGCGAAAGTCTATCAACAGGGCCGGAATCTTCGGATGATCGAGGCCATACAAGGCCAGCGGAATCATCTCGAAACGACGAGCTTCGTGGTTGTCCGCGGTCGTCGGGCGATTATCGGAATCGAAGTATTGCGTCTGCGCATAGCCGTTCCAATTGCGCAGACGGAAATCGGACCAGGGGTTGGCAATGTTCAGAAATCGCTTATTAAAGGAACGGCCCGCCTGGGTCGTCAGATCCGATCTGGACACCCATAGTAAGACGTGACTGGGACGGCCATCGGGCATGTTCAAGGGTTGAAAATAGAGCCCTTCGGCTTCAGCCCGCTGCCTGAGCATCTCCCAGTTGTGGCCGATCGTATCCACCGAGGCGGCCGAGCGGTTTTCTACTATGTAGTTAAACTTATCCGGACCCAAAAAACCGCCAAAGGTGTTTCCGGAAAGAAGCAGGCGCGCGCGCAATTCGAGCATCTCGCCCGGAGTGAAAGCGGGTGAGAGCTCTGGTAACAGGGGCGTCATCGTATCGTTGAGACCTTCGTCTCGGGCCGTCTTCTGATTCGTGTCGGCATCTTGCCTGAAGGCGAGCAACTCGCTCTCGTCGCGTAATCGTTGCCGCAGGTTTTCATAGTTGCCGAGAATCGACAAAGCCTGGGTGACATGTGCCGTGCGATAGTCGGCGGCATTCTGGCGATAACTACGACTAGCGGCCTTTAGCGGCAGGCCATAGCTGTCCAGAAAAACTTTTTGCAGTCCCATCCAAAAGAAACGGTTCCACGTTTGGCGGCTGATGTTGGAGAGATCAAGAATCGGCGCCGGCGGACCACTCGATGCTTGCCGCTTGCTTCCGACATGCTGATAGAAAAAGGGAATAGCGGAAGCAATTCGCTTCAACATGGTTGGCTGCGTATACGTGAGCATCCAAACGTAGCGAAGTCGATCGTTTTCTGGATCATTGTCCGACAGTGTGTCGCGCACAACGCTGACCAGCGGAACTTCCGGCGCTGAGCCGTTCGTGCGCACTCCGTCCAGCCGGCCAAAGATCGTTAGCAATTCCGCGCCTCCAATCATTGGCAAACGCTCGATTCTAAATTGGGTTGGGGTTGGAGGTGTGCTGGAGGCTCCACTCTCAGTCGCTGGCAGTGTAGTTTCAGTCGAAGACGTAGCGGCCAGCCGTTCGCCGCTATTAATAGTTGGCGCCGGTGCTGCGGTCAGTGTGGCAGGCTGCTCAATCTCGACCGTCTTAGCTGGCGCAGGCGGCCTGGCACTAAACTGATTTGTTGATTGCGCAGCACTTTGGCCACACCAGAAAGCACTTGCCAGCAACAGCGAAATGAATCTTAAAATGACACGGCCGGTATCTATCCGGCCAGTGCGTCTCATGTGGCCTCTCATGGGGCGATGAGTTTTTCTGTTCATACTTTCAAAAAACGCTCCGAAAGGAGCGGTGTTCCTGCATCTGCATTGTCTGGCGTCTGGTCGCCAGGTCGTGTTTTCTCCTGAAACTCCGCAGCAATCAACGTACCAGCAGCCTTCACCAAATGTCTGTACGATTGTTACAGTTTCAGCGAGTGATCATAGGAGCTAACATGCGCTATATCCCTCACTTATTATTGGGCTGATTTGCAGCAGCCGTGTCCTTCGATTCGGCGTCCACATTCTCCGGACCCTTCCATCCCGCCTTTTCCAACAAAGCGACTCCGTACCGAATCGGCACGGCAAAGTTCGAAGCAGTGTTCTCAGTGAAGATCGCGAAAGTGATTCCGATCACTCGGCCCGATGGCCCAAAGAGTGGCGCGCCTGAGCCGCCCTCTCCGGTACGTGCGTCATACACAATGCGCCGCGCTTTGAGGTCCGTAATGTTGCCCTGCGTCGTCAACGGCGTAATCAGCTTTTTCTCTGCCAGGTAGGCGAGTTGCGACTCGACTGAACCATAACGTTGTTGAATTGCGCGTGCTTCGCTTTCATCCAAGAGCGCCAGGATTCGATCGGGTCCCGAAGGATAACCCATCGTCACGACCAGCTTCCCAATGGCGACCGAATCAGGATCTTTTTCCAGCAACAGCACGGGAATTTTTGTTGGTAAGTCTTTGGCCTCAATCGCGCACACGGCGACGTCGTCAGGTTTCGCCATCTGCTTAAACTTCAAAGCGACGGGTTGCGTGTTGCCAGGAAAGAAGGCCATCAATTTTTTCAGCCGCGGCACTCCCTTGACAGTGCTGTTCAGCGCCTGGGCGCGCTCGTCCGCCTCCCATGGCTGCGCGACGTGACGATTAGTTAACACGAAGCCATCGCCGACGTGAAAACCTGTGCCGACGAAGGGAAACTCTGCCACGGCTCCCTGTCCCTCTGGAGTCAGGATCGGCTGTTCGCTGGCATTCTGGACCGGGTTTCCCGATTCATCGTTCTGCGTTTCGGAATAACGAAGCGGCCGTCCGGTTCCCGATTCGACGAAGCTGAACGAGCCATAAATCAAACATACGCCATCGCCGAATTTTACACGGAGCATTTCACCCATCGCGATGGTGTTCTGAATTCGGTTGGTCGATTCAATAACCTTGCTCAATTGCTCGTTAGCCTTTTGTAGTTGTTTCTGCTGGGCTACGAGCTGCTCCTGCTGTTCAGCGATGGTACGACGACCCCGCCGGGCCTCGTTGAATTGTGCGAAGCCGATATAAAGCGCGCCCACAACCGCGAGAATAAGGATTGCAAAAGCAATTATCTTTGTACTGGGATTGATCTCGCGAACTAACTCGCGGGTGAACTCTCGCAGAAAGATTTTCGCGTCGTCGCGGCGGGCCGTGGCCGAGGCCTCCATTGCTGCCTGTTCGATAAAAGGAGCCACGTGTGCGCCGTCACGGCGGCCGGGCACCAGGGCCGGGGTTGAGGCAATTGGAAAGAAATGAATAGACGGACCCGAGGGACCAATCCAGATTTCGTCTCCGTCGTGAATACCCTTTTCCGGCTTAATTGATCGACCGTTCAACTTCACTTCCAGATTTGGATCGATACTGGCGATGCGATAAATGCCATTCTTGCGCGCCAGCTCAATCACGGGCCCGGCGTTGTTGGCGCCCTCTGGCAGCCGGATCTTCACGTCGCAATCTTCACAAGCGCCAATGCGTATGAGTTCGCGCATGACGACTTCCGTCGATCGATCGTTAAGCGACGAGACGTGAATTACCAGCCCGTTTACCTGTGGTTCTGCCATCGCTTTCGTGAAGTTTCCGTGGCCGTTACATCAAATTGGGCGTCCGCATCAAAGACCGCGGTGGAGCTTGATGCGGTCGGTCAAGCGGTCGCCCGTTCGAAAACAATCTTACAATGGAATCGTTTGCGCGCAAAGACATGCTATTAATTGGTAGTGCGTCAGTTTGAAAACACCTACCCCAACAAGCTCCTCCACCGGTTGCTCGCGATTCCGTCCGGCGGCCCAGAGATCTCAGATACCATAGTGGACTTCGATCCAGTTACGCTGTCCCGCCGGCCAGTCTACAAGCAGTCGGTTATTAACAATTTTCTTTCGCAACAAAACACTGCGGCTGCAGCCATAGTCGAAAGGATCACCGCTGACGCCGATGGAATGCTGGATCCGGAGGCGGTGGATCGGTTGCTGGTGACTGTTCATTGTGAAATGCAGAGACTGTCTGAGGAACTTCAACATGGCCGGCGTGTTGCGCAACTCCTGAATTCAATCCTGCAGGCTATACCTCAGAGTGACAGCGCCGGCACCCAGAGAGTGGTCGACGTTGGTTGCGGTTCCGGTTATGTCATCCGATGGCTGGCGGCCCATAAGGCGGTATCTGATAATGTCGAATTGATCGGAGCGGACTATAATTCCGCCCTCATCAACGAGGCATGCCGATTGGCTGAGTTGGAGAACTTGCGCTGCCAGTTTGTAGTGGCAAATGCTTTCAACTTGAAACAACCGGCGACAGTCTATCTTTCCACCGGCATTCTTCATCACTTTCGCGGACCCGGCCTGGTTGAGCTTTTCAAACTGCACCAGGGCGGCGAGACGCAGGCCTTTATTCACTTCGATTTTCACCCTTCTGTTCTGGCTCCATTCGGTTCCTGGCTGTTTCACATCGTCAGAATGCGCGAAGCACTGGCCCGGTATGATGGAGTCCTTTCCGCGGTCCGCGCCCATCGAGCTGAAGAGTTGCTGGCTGCCGCGCGGAGCGGGGCCCCGAATTTCGTCTCGGCGGTTTACGGGACAAAGTTGTGGGGCCTGCCGATCCCACGCGCTTTTCATTGTCTGGTTGGGATTCGTTCGGAATACGGGGACGCTTTCATTGCTCGAATGAAAGGAAAGATTGCTTCGCTCGGAGTCTTTGAATGATTGCCTTCTGTCTTTGGTTTTTGGCTACCTTAGACGCCGCCTTCACTGGATACAGAGAAGCCGCGGGGCGTAGTGGGCTGATTAATAAGCGGCGTTATTATTGCGAAGCGATGATTAGAGGCGCCCTGTTAGGGCAGATTGCAGTCGCCGTCGCGGGTATTGTAATTCTACTCCTTTTCCTAACTACTCCTGACAAGCGATCCTTGATCGGTGATTTCGAACGCAGCGGCGCCCGGATGTTACTAGTCTATCTCCCTTATTCCGGTATCATTCTGATCGGCTTCGCGATTCGGTCGTTTCCTTCGGTCGATCTTCGCAGCATCACCAGCACGTTGATCTTCGGACCGTTTACGCTGGTTCGACCGTTGGTTGCAATTGCCGGAGTTGTGTGGGGGATCCTGGCAGGGCCGAGGCCCGCAACT
>JAWWPL010000484.1:0-15664 GCA_033850605.1 Blastocatellia bacterium
TTGCTTTCATCTGCTGGTACACCGCCCCGGGCGATCCTGGTCACTTCAAGCCAGCCCTCAGAAGGTAAGACTACGACGGCCATCAACACGGCATTCATGCTGGCGCAAACAGGCGCCCAGATTTTGATCATTGATTGCGACCTGCGCCGCCCGCGGCTGCATGCTCAATTCAACTTGTCCAATGCTCGCGGCCTGACTAATTTCCTTTCCGGTGAATCGGACGATCTTGACTCGTTAATTCAGACTTACGACAAACAGCCCAACTTGAAGGTGCTGCCTTCAGGCCCAGTACCGCCTAACCCGGCAGAGCTGCTTGGATCTGAAGAGATGCGAAAATTGATCGCCACTCTGAGCGAGAAATTTACCCACATCATCGTGGACTCCCCTCCCGCAATTTCGTTCACTGACGCTTCGATCCTGTCGACCTTTGTCGATGGAGTCATTCTCGTGGTTCATGGTGGCCGGAGCTCACGCGCGGTCGTGCGTCGCGCCAAGCAGCAATTACTCGATGTTGGCGCCCACATCTTCGGCGTAGTTCTGAACAACGTAAAGATCGAGTCGCACGACTACTATTACGCAGGATACGCGGGGTACTACAAAACAGAATATTACAGCGACGATGACGATGGCGGAGCAGATAAGGCCGCCCCGACGGCATCGAGCTAATCCGCAACCCGAGACGATGCCAGGCACTGGGGGAACGGTCTTTGTAATTGCAGTTGATTGATCTCGTTGCGACTTTTACCCAACGGAATCCTGTCCCGAATCTACCATTTTTCATGCCCGGACAATTCTGCGTAATCGCTCCTGACGTCAAGCTCGGCCAAAACGTGACTATCTACAACTTCGTCAACCTATATGGTTGTGAGATTGGCGATGGGACCAGGATTGGCTCGTTCGTCGAAATACAGAAAGGCTCGCACGTAGGAAGCAACTGCAAAATCTCGAGCCATACGTTCATCTGCGAAGGCGTGACTATCGAAGACGAGGTATTCATCGGCCACGGCGTTATCTTTATCAACGACAAGTATCCGCGGGCCACGAACGCGAACGGCACGTTGCAGACAGAGGCTGAATGGCAGGTCGTGCCTACTGTCATCAAGCGCGCCGCCAGTGTCGGCAGTGGCGCGACTATTATCTGCGGAGTGACTATCGGCGAGCGCGCGATCGTCGGCGCGGGCGCGCTGGTGACGAAAGATGTTCAGGCAGGTGAAACCGTCGCCGGAAATCCGGCTCGCGTGTTCGCTAAAACAAAGCCGTTTCAGCTTTAGCTCCCGATCCCTGAATATGCCCGGGACCCTCCCAATGTCTCCGGAAGCGAACTCAAAGACCGTCGAGTTGTGGTTAATGACCAGGGATGAAAACCGGCTAGGCTTGATCGAGCATCTCTTTGGAGATGTCATAGAGGTATGCTAGGCTTTGCATCCCAAACAAGGCGGCGAAACTTTTCGGCAAAAACGTCCAAGGAGAATCGAAATTGTCCAGCGCAGTACAGCTCCAGAAAGCGCATTACGATTCAATAGCTGAAGAATATGAGAGCCATTACGGGGATTTGTACAGTCGCCAATATCGCAGCCGATTCATCAATGAACCTTTGTTCACGGGAATTGAGCTTCAGGGCCGGAATGTTCTAGAGGCCATGTGTGGCAGCGGTCACACTACCGAATATTTGCTGTCTAAAGGTGCGCGGGTAACGGGTCTGGACATTTCAAGCGGGGAAATGGCCTCTTTTAAAAAGAATTGGCCCGACGCTACCCCGGTGTGCGGCTCGATTCTGGAGACCGGTTTGCCCGATAACTACTTTGACTGCGTAGCCGTCATTGGCGGTTTGCATCACTTGCATCCGGATCTCAACGAAGCGGTTCATGAAATTCATAGAACCTTGAAACCCGGGGGATATTTATGTTTCGCCGAACCTCATAGTCAAGCCTTACCCGACATCGTGAGAGCTCACTGGTACAAGCACGATAGCCTCTTCGCTAAGAACGAAGCCTCTATTGACGTGCAGCAGCTTAAGGATGACTTCTCCAAACATTTTAGTTTTAAGACTGAGTCGTACCACGGTAATGTGGCGTACCTGTTGGTTCTTAATTCCATGGTTTTCAGGGTACCTTTGTCGTTGAAACGCATTTACTCGCCGGCGCTCTTAGCGGTCGAATCAGTAATTGAGCGCATGCAGGGCCGGTTGATGTCTTGCTTTGTCGTCTCGCAATGGCAAAAGCTATAAGACTCTGCAGGCAAATTCATTTCGCGCCGTTCCGGCAGAAAATTCTTCGATCCGGCTGACCTGTCAAAGTTGTTTATTCCTCACTCTGAGATTTTCCCTTCATCCGCATGACGCGCCGTCCATCCACGAATTTTGAGAATTCAACTAGTGAGAGGACAGCTTCCTATTTGGGGAGCGAGTATCGCGTTCTGATAACGCTGCTCGCGATAGCGGTGATTGTCCGACTCTTCTGGCTTTGGTGGAGACCCTATCCGATAACCGGCGATCCTCGCGAATATCTGGCCTTTGCAAGAAATCTCGTCTTTTATCATACGTACACGCTGGACATAATTGGTAACACGACTTATGACATGACCTCGCGGGCGCCGCTTTATTCTGCCTTGATTGCGGCTCTTTGGTGGGGTAACTCCGCCCCACTGGCGCTGGTCAAGGCCGTACAAGTAATCCTTGGCTCAGCCACTGCCGGTCTTGTATACCTGCTTGCTCGTGATCGGTTTGATCGCCGGGTGGGGATCATCGCTGGCCTGGGAATGGCCGTGGCCCCCATGTCCAGTTATTTCGCCGGGGCAATACTCGCGGATACTCTTTACGTATTCCTGCTTACTCTAAGCTTCTTTCTGTGGGGGCGACGGCGCTTCTTGACCGCCGGTGTGATCTTCGGTTTGGCAGCATTAACGAAACCTACAATCCTTCCTTTCCTTGCTCTGTTACCGTTTCTCGGCCTGCTGCCGGCATGGCGCAAGCAATGGCGTTCCTATTTAGTAATGACGGGCGTGGCTCTTGTCGTGATCTCTCCATGGATTGTGCGTAATACTCTTATCAACAAGAGATTCACTCTAGTCGGCGCGCAGGGATATGGAGAGATGATCTTATTCGGCGCGATCGAAACCCCTTATGACGACCCCTGGACCACTCTTCAAAATGATCCGATGGTCAAGATAGATGAAGGCTCTACTGATTTGTTGGAAGTCGATCGAGCCCGCGCCCGACGTGGCCTTAACTATATAAAAGACCACCCCTGGGATTGGGTGGTTGTGCGCCTCACGAATCAATATCCGAGGCTGCTAATTGACGATGGCGCTTATGTCCTGGATTTTCATCATGTTCATTTTGCAGATGTGTTCCGCAATCCGCGCCCGTTCGTGATGTTACTTGTGGCCAACAAATTCGTGTTCGTCGTTGGTAACATTCTGCTCTTCGTGTTTGCCGCTTTTGGCTTTATCGTCGAACGTGCTCGCTTTGTAGAACTCAGCCATCTGACGCTGTTCCCGATCGTCCTGCTTCTGAATTACCTACCGCTGTGGATCGAGACGAGGCATAGCTTACCGCTCGTGCCTTCGATAGCTATCTTTGCCGCCGTTGGTCTGTTGCGTTTTCTGGGCTATTTCAGAGTAGGCGCAAGGCCGCCGACACGCACGCAGGGTGGCAGCAGATCATAGGCGGTAGGCGTGACAGATTTTGCAACTGCGACCGCTCGTAAGCCAACGGACAATCGCGACTGCATTGGTCATTGCTCAGACTCGACCTGAGTCCTAACGCCGGCACACTAGCCGGGAAATCCGTCCTGCGTTTCTGATCAGACAGATCGAATAACGAAGTCGCGTTGCTTGTGCCTTTTTGGCTAGTGCTCCCTCATCTTATCCGTGTTCATCTGCGTTCATCCGCGGTTCCTCTTTCTTCAGTGAGCGCCGGTGAATCTCCATTAAGAGAGTAACCACAGATGGACACGGATAGACACGGGTGAATCAAGAAACGACAGAGTCACAAAAAGCGCAAGAGAGGAATGATTCCTTTGCATTCCGCTCCGGCTGTTATGAAATGCCGTAGCTGCCTATTAACTGCGATACGTTCTTTCGCAGATCAAACTTACCAGCCACGGTGTCTCGGCCGCTCGCTCCCATCCGGGCTCTCAAGGCGGGATCGACCAATAGCTGCAGGATTCGGTCGCACATCGCCGCCACATCGCCGCGGCCAACAAGGTACCCCGTCACGCCATCACTGATTACTTCAGGTATGCCCCCGACCCGAGTGGCCACCACAGGTTTTCCGTGGGCCATCGCCTCCGCGATCATCCAACCAAAAACTTCTTCCCAACGCGAGAATTGGCACACCAGATCGGCGGCGTGAAAAACTCCTTCCCCGAATGGGTCATCGACCATGCCCGTCCAGGTAATGTGATCGCCCAGGCCCAGCGCCGCGGCGTCCCGGGCATACTGCTCGCGATCCACTCCATCGCCCACCAGCACAAATTGCACTTTTCGGTTTTGTCGTAGCACCAGCCGGGCCGTCTCGAGGAAATCAGTAATACCCTTTTCCGGAATTATCCAACTCACCTGGGTAACAATCGCTCGCTCGGCGGGAATTGAATATCGCTCTCTGAATTTCGTCGCCAGCAGAGGGTCGGCTTTGACGCGGGAAAGATCTACACCGTTATAGATCATTTGAAAACGACTTCGGGGCAGTAGATCAACCGCAGTCATGCACTCATAGCCATAGTTGCTGACACAAACAACCTTATTGAGCGGTTGGTTGATGAGACGCGCCGCGGCCCGCTTCCACAGCGGCGCTCTCGATTGAATGTGACCGGCTGGTCGCGAATGATGATCGGTGAAGAACACCTGCTTAGCGGACTGAAAACGGGCGCGCCATGAATAGAGATTTAGAAAACTTACAAAGTGCAGGTGCAAAATGTCCGCCCGGTATTTCCGCATAATCCCCGCCAGATTTCTGCGGGCATCCCGGTTACCATCCGTCGAGTTTGCTAAGACTTCAAACGAGATATTTGGCAAGTCGAGAAACCGTCGCACCTCTGCCGTTGGTTCCGAAAGAAAGCACAGCACGCTATGCCATCCGCGCTCACCCAACTGCAGGGACAGCTCGCGCGCGAAGGTTTCAGTGCCTCCGATGCGAAGCGGCTTGACGCCGAAAACCGAAATCAGCGTGGGGGTATGGCTTGAGTGGTGACCGTTAGTGTTCATGTAATAGTCATCGACAATTGGCCGCAGCCGGGAAAAGCTATTTGCCGCCGAAGGTGCGTTTCAATCTCGCGCTGATCCTCTGTTGCAGGTGCTGAAAGTACAATCCAACGCCATGTGAAGCAGTGAACAATTCATAAATTAGCGGCGGCTGGTCGCGCCGCTGAAAGGCGGGCTGAAAGTTGGTCTTGTTACCAAACCCGAGAATGCGTTGATCCTCGGGCGAGATACCTCCGAGAAACGCCGCGTTGAGCTGTAACGGGTGATAACGATAATAGGCGATATCTTCAGGCTGAAGCGGGATGTTTGGATCATGATATCCGAAAAAGACAGCCTGGCGCGGCTCCAGAATTGGTATGCTCTGGCGGTGAATTGCGGAGGTGTCGAACATGAACACCGTGCCGGCTGCGCCTTTCAACTCCAGCACATCAGCCAACGGCAAATCTTTGACCTCGGACTTGTCCAAATTGCGCGGGTGTTTCTTTCGATGGCTTCCTTTGACAAACTTGAACGCACCACTCTTGACGTCGGTCAGATACATGCCCAATTTGATTTCCCTGTGGATCGTTTGTTCCAACGCCTGATCGTACCAGGTATCACCGTGCCAACCATGAAAGTCATATTTGGTAGGCAGAGATTTCCACCCCTTCGCCTCTGTCAGTTCATACTGGCTGCCGAGATATCGCGTCAGGATCTCTTTAACCAAAGGGTGCAATGCCAGATCGATAAAGCCCTGATCGAGCAGCAACACATCCTCTACCATGTGCCGGTAGAGTTCGGTCCGGAAATAGCCTTCGAAGTTGTTCCAGCGAATTCGCTGCAACCGGCTGTCAAACGCCATTTGCATTGCGCGCAATTGTTCAGGGCTGACAATGGACGGCAAGACGATGATGCCATTAGCGTCCAGTTCCGAGATCAGTTGATCCGCCTGCGAACGATTCCACACCGGCGCGGGACGATAAGCCTGGTTCTGGTTCAGCGGAAGCTCTTTAACGTTTCTCATTGCTTCTTCCTTCGGACAAAGTTAGGGGGCAACCACACCTTGCGTGCGACGGAGATATACGCCGCGTAAAACACCCGGCGCGACGCGTGTTAGACACAACGCCAGGCGGGCCTTCCAACTGCGCCGCAAATTGTTCGCATTCGCAAACGACTGGCGAGCGCGCGCAAAATCACCGGGAACCAAATAAAGCTTACCCAGTTCGTATTCCAGCAGAGCCCGGCGGCTTTTTATGACGGCGCCCACCTGCAGACGCTCTGCGGGTGTGAATTCATATGACTGTTCGATCTTGTCAAACACGCGCAACTCCCGCTGGTGTGAATTGATTGCGTCGCCGCTTAGACTGTTCGGGCGGGATCGGTAGCTCAGGAGCACTTTCCGCTGATAGGCGAGTCGTGCTCCGTGCCTCGCCAGGCGGAGCCAGAGGTCGAAGTCCTGTGCGTTACGCAGTGCTTCGTCAAAAAGTCCTACCTCCAGAACCAGGTCGCGGCGGACTACCACACCGGAGGTTATTAAACTCCGGTCCGCGTTAACCAACTCGAGAAAGGTCACCAAGCCCTCGGGTGGCGCCGCTGGCATCAGAGAGTCCATATAGCTTTGACCGGCATGCGCGGAAGCGCCAAAGATCAACGCGTTTGCGCAGGCCAGATCGCATCCGTACTCGCTAATAAATTTGAGCTGTTCTGCCAGGTAGTTCGGTAACCAGAGATCATCGGCGTCGAGAAAAGCGATTAGCTCTCCACCTGCAGCGCGCAGCCCTGTATTGCGGGCCGCGCTGGCGCCACGGTTCTCCTGTTTGAGATAACAAATGCGCTCGCGGTAGGGCTGGATAGCCCGTTCGAACTCTTCCGTGTCCGGCGATCCATCGTTAACTATAATTACTTCAAAGTCGGTGAACGACTGTGCGAAGACAGACTCCAACGTTTCGGCGATGAAAGCCGCCACGTTGTAGGCGGGGATAACGATACTGATCTTTGGCAATGTTTTCATCATCACGAGCGGGCGGCTCCGATGGCATACTCATCGTCGCGGCAGCCCGCCCGATGAGTCCATGGAGTCACGATATTCCTCCCGCAAAGGCGTGCGCCGCGATCCGGCGCTGAGGCAGAGCCGCCGCTATACCCGTCAGCCAACTTTCAAACTCAATCGGCGACAGCGTGGCGTTGTCCAGCAATCTTGGCAGCAACAATTTGTTCGAGCTTCGCGAGGCAAAGCCTGATTCGCAGGTGGTAGCGGAAATGACTCCTGCCTCGCGCAACCAGGGCAGAAACGTCCGATCATAAACTCCGCTGGGATAACAGAAATGTCTGGGGTTCCGATCCGTCATCTCCTGGATGCTCTTACGATTGTCTTCAATCTCTCTGAGAAAGAGCTCGCGATCCTTCGGAGTCCGATGACGATGCGTGTGCAACTGAACATCTATCCCGCCGGCGGCCAGCTTCACAACTTCGCCGGGAGTCAGGTTGTGCATCGTTCGTTGCGAGAGCAGCGACTCATAGTCAACATCCAGACGAGCCGCCAACGAAGCAGCAAAAGCGTCTTTTTCGTCAGCAGACAACTTCTGCCCCCGAGCGTACGCATGAATCTGTGCGAGCGCCGCTTCACGCGCATCAAGCCCGTCCAGATCAGTTCTGAAATCCTGTCCGGTCAGATCTTTTAGATTTAGAGCTTTATTCCGACCTTTCCAGAGCAGGTAGGAGCACATGAGATCGAAGACCGGTCGCTGGTAATAGGAATAGAAGCTTGTCAGATAGAGCGTCACCGGCACTTCGAATTCCTGGATCAGAGGGAAAGCCCTGCGGTAGAAATCGGAGAGGCCGTCGTCAAAAGTTATCGCCACCGCGCGGTCGGGCAAGTCATTCGCGTAGAGCCGCTCAACGGCTTCGCCGAGCGGTAATACTGCGCACTTTGACCTTCTCAGCAATTCCAGCCGATCGCGAAACAAGTCCGTAGAAATGAACTGCGAGCCGTTGAAAAGGTGTTCGTCGGATAGCGCTACGCCGTGATAAGCGAGAATCAACAATCTCTGCCGGCGCCAACGACTGTTGTGCACCAGCGTCGATACGCCGGCGGACTTAAGAGACTTGAGTGCAGCTTGCTTGAACTTTTTTAACATCGTCATTTGGCCGGCTCGACCAGGGTAGAATGATTACGTTTCAAGAGCAGAAGAAGAGTTTCCGTCAGGCTTCGCATCGCCAGCCTTCCGGCAGGCAATGCCGACAGCACCAGCAGCGAAACTGCGACAGTGAGCCCGAAGGCAATGCTTAAGCGCCCGAACAGGCTCGGCACGGCGTTCAACCACGGGCGGCAAACAAACAACGTCGCCAATGAACACACAGAGGCGGCCGCGACCGGAGCGATGGTGCGATAGAAGTCCATCGTTCGCACGGGTCCTCGCCGGCCGACGTACCAGAACAGGAGCGGCGTTGCGATACATAGATCGGCTATGGCATAAGACGCGGCCACGCCGGTCGCTCCCCACGGTAAACCCGCGATGATCGAAACGATCGCTATTGATCCGCCCAACAGTCCCCAGTGGAACAGCTCTCGAGTGCGACCCTGAGTCGAGAAGAGCCACCACGACGTTTTGGTCACGGGTTGAATCATCGCCGCGATCCCCAGCAGCATGAAGATGCGGCCGGTCTCGCGCCACTGCGGGCCTAAGAGAAACAGAACCATCCAATCAGACGTGGCAATCATGAGGGCGCCCAAAGGCATAGTGATCATCACGACCTTTTCCAGAATTTTTAGATATGCCGCCCGATAGCGCTCGGGCTCGCCAGCCAGCCGGCTTAACGCTGGAACTGCAACCGCTCCCAGCGGCGCGTTGATCTGTTGCATCGGCATTAGCAGCATTTGATAGGCCCGTGAGTACACCCCGAGCTGATAAGGACCCCAGAACTTTCCGATGAGCGCGTTATCCAGATTCCGCGAGAAGAAAGTCATCACGTTAAAGCCCGTAATATTTCCCCCGTACGACAACATCGATCGGAGTCCGATCCCGCGCGCGGGAAGTCCGGGCCGCCAGCGGCAAACCGCCCAGACGCCAACTACAGTTACCAGCGTCATCACCAGTTGGTTCAGCACCAGCGACCAATAACCTGCCCCTCGCCAGGCGGCCACAACCGCCGAGGCAAAACCAGACAGGATCGCCACCACTTCGACGATCATGATCGCCGTAAAGCGCATCTGTCTGGAGAGAATAGCTTCGTGCTGAATGCCGAGACCGGCAAAGAGAATCGTGATTCCATAGCCCGCGGTAATGCCGATTAGCCGGGGCTCTTTGTAAAACCAGGCGAGCAGCGGACCGCTACCAACGGTGACCAGCATGATCGTAACGCTCAGTGCCATGTTCACCCAAAACAAAGTGCTGACCTGTTGATGGTTCAGTTCGGACCATTTCACGGTCGCCGTTGACAGACCCAGATACTGAAACATGCCGACGAAATTAATCAGGATAGCGACCATGCCGATCAGCCCGTAGTCTTCCGGTGTGAGCAGACGCGCTAAGACAATCGTCGCTGCCGTGCTGAACCCAAACTTAAAGACTTGCGCGGCCATAGTCACAGCCCCGCCCCGAGCCGAGCGTCCGGCCAAATCGCCTTGCAAGTGATCGGTACGAAAGTGACGATTTTCGTCAGCGATCACAGGCTGCTGCTGTTTTGAAATCGCAGGATTCATTCCGGGAAACGTATCTCTGAAGTTGGCTCGAGTGGTGGGCCGCAATCAGGAGGGTGGCAGAATTGCCACGATCATTATACAGGATGAAGGCGGCTCGGAATCCAGCTAATTTTGGCCAAATAAAGGAAAATTTCCTCGGATCGCATCGATTTAACCGTTAGAATCAACAGCCGGGCGCCGCAAGCGGCTCGTCGATTGGAGATTTGTCCTGAAACCATCTGATTCGAACATGCGCGTATTGCAGTTCGCGCCCAGAGTTTGTTGGCCGCTCGATACCGGGGCAAAGCTGCGGAACTACCACCTCGCGCGAGTCCTGGCGCAACGAGCGGATGTCTCGCTCCTGGCCTTCGACGACCATCTGCCTTTCTCTGCCGAGTTAATCTCCGCGTTCGAAAAGATGTACAAATTAGTCGAGGCCATCCCCAGGGACTCGGCCTACACATCCGCAAAAGTCGTTCGCGGACTGGTGGGGAAGACCCCATTACCGGTGCTCAATTACACGACTAGTCCGATGAAACGAGCGCTCGAGCATCTTCTAAGCCAACAGGACTTTGAAATTATTCAGGTTGAAAGCATTCACTTGATGTCCTACCTACCTATCGTTCGGAAAGCGCGGATTCGAGAAGCGCGCAAACTACCCGTCGTAGTTTGTGATTGGCACAATGTCGAATCTGAATTGATGCAACGATACAGCGAGCGCGAGCCGGGACGTCTACGGAGAGTTTATTCGAGCCGAACCGCGCGACTGATGAGCGAGTTTGAGAAGCGCGCCCTGCGCGACTTTGATGCTCACATCACGGTTAGCCAGAGAGATGCGGAAAGGCTGCGTACGATCAATCCCGACGCGCACATTTTCGTGATCGAGAATGGAGTCGATACTGATTTTTACTCTGACCTGGGAACCAATGATGGATCACTCCGCCGAATCGTCTTTGTCGGCTCAATGGATTATCACGCCAACATCGATGCGGCGGTGAACTTCGCGCGCGAAGTCTGGCCCCAGGTGCGCGAACGGCAACCGAAATTGATCTTTACGATCGTGGGGAAGGATCCGGCGCCGGAAGTACGCGAACGTGCGCAAATCCCGGGCATCGAAGTCACCGGAACGGTTGACGATGTGCGTCCATTCTATCGGGACGCAAGCGTCGCAGTGGTTCCGCTCAAGGTTGGCGGCGGCAGTCGTCTAAAAATCCTCGAAGCAATGGCGGCCGGAGTTCCAGTCGTATCAACTACGCTGGGTGCGGAAGGACTGGATGTTCGTCACGACGAAAACATTCTGATCGCCGATACGACGGAACAATTGGTTCAGGCGATTACCAGCATGATCGAGAATAAGACGCGGCGTAATCAGCTTAGCGCGGCCGGACGCGAGCTGGTTTCCAGACGCTATGACTGGTCGAGCCTGGGCACTGCGCTCTTTGACGTTTATGAAGAGTTACTGGGGTAAGTTATGAAAAGTTTACTGGCGTAGTGAAAGCCGCATAACGCTTGCGAAGGGTTGTTGAAATAGCGTCTTGAAGATAGCTTTGCTTTAACCCGAGGTTTTGTGTGGTTTCGTGGATCGTCTTGTCGTCAACCAGGATACCACCCACGAAATAACACGAAACCAGATCAACGACTAACATGGCCTCCATCAAACTTCTAACCCTCGTCGAAGCGACAATCGTCAACGCTGTCGCTAAGACCGTGCTCGAATTTTATCGCACCGCGCGTGACCTTTCCGCTGACTTTCCGGTTATTGAGGCTTGCATTGTGACGTTTGACCGTCAAGGCGACGGTGCGCGGCCAAATGATTTTGTTATCGCAGCCCGCGAACTAGGTTTGGACGTCGAGGTTATTCCGGAGCGCCGGCGTTTCGATCTTCGCGTCATTCCTGCTCTTCGCGGAATCGTCGAGGCTCGGAGATCTGATCTGATAATCACCAACTCAGTGAAGTCCCATTTCCTGATATGGCGATCGCGTCTGTGGCGGAAACAACCCTGGGTCGCCTTTCATCACGGCTATACCGATACCGATCGGAAGATGCGGCTTTACAATCGCCTCGATCGCTGGTCATTGCCGCACGCTGATCGACTGGTCACGGTTTGTCACGCATTTGCGCAGGAGTTGTCGGGCTCGACGGGGGTGCCGATGGAAAAGATCTCTGTTCAGCACAACGCGATTCGGCGCCAGCCACCGGCGAGCTCTGATGTTATCGAGACCTTAAGAAAACGTCTTGGGATTGGCAAGAGCGAACGGGTCGTGCTTTCAGTGGGCCGTTTGTCACGCGAAAAGGCCCACCAGGATTTAATCGAGGCCTGCAAAAGCCTGCGCGAAACAAAGCCCGAAGTCGCGTTCAAGCTGATCATTGTCGGCGACGGACCTGAGCGTTCACGATTAGAAGCTGCAGTTGAATCGAAGGAATCAAAAGCGAGCGTCATCTTTACCGGCCAGGTGAACGACGTCCATTCTTTCTATGCGATCGCGGATGTATTTGTCTTGCCATCACACAGCGAAGGGTCACCCAATGTTCTGTTGGAAGCGATGGCTGCGAATCTGCCGATTGTGGCAACCGCGGTGGGCGGGGTGCCCGAGATGTTGGCCGACCACGAAAGCGCACTGTTGGTTCCACCAAACGATCCACCATCACTGGCCACAGCAATCTCAAGCCTGTTAGGTGACAAAGTCCTGGCCCAGCGGCTGGCAACCAATGCAGGCACACTTGTCGATACACGATTCGACCCGGAAACCTATGCTCGATCTTTGGTCAAGATTTATCGTGAGGTAATTGAACGACGACGGGTGAATTAGTGGCACAGACTTCAGTCTGTTATAAACTACTGGGATGCAAAGGATCACAGACTGAAGTCTGTGCCACTAATCAATACCGCATCCAGTAATAGATCAATTTCACATACTCACCCGCGACGACCTTCCAGCCCCAACGTCGCCACCACCAACGTGACGGCGCGGGCGTTTGCCAACCGGGAGCCGGACTGTCAATTCCTATTTCAATGCCGCTGCCTTCGCAGGCGTGGCGCAGAGACCATAACGCGCGCCGAGTATGATAAGCAGAGGTGACGACCAGCAGCCGCTTTAACTGGTGCGCGCCGGCATAATCTCTTACTCCCAGACTCTCTTCGTAAGTTCCCAAAGCGATGCCGGAAACAACCTGGATCTTCGATTCGGGCACACCTTGCTGCTGTAGTTCTCTGGCGGCCAGCTCATAGAAGTACGGATTGCGCTGTTCCTTATTGTCCCAACCGCTTTTCAAACTATCGTTAGTCAGTATTACTATCGGCGCGCGACCTTCGCGATAGAGCCTGGCTGCCCAGGCCGCTCGTTCACGGTAAGTTGCAGAGCCGCTCATCACCACGATCGCGTCAGCCGAAGCCAAATCCGATTTGACTATGAGAAGGCGCGCGCCGGCCCAGGCGATTACTGGCCACACAGCGACAGCAGTGAGAAAGGCGATCAGAAAAACGAGCCGCCTTCGTTTCGCTTTTTCGTGAGAGCGGGCTTTGACAGCTTTGTTGACGAACTGAGCGGTCGCCGGTATTTCTATTCGTTCAGTCGCCATTCGTGGCCAATCCGTGACGGCGCAGACTTTTGGGTTGACAGCAACTCGTCATATAACTCGAGCGTGTTCTGTAGATGCCGGTCACATGAAAACTTTCCAGCGGCGATTAACTTGCCTTGTTCGCCCAACGCGCGCGCGCGCGCGGGTTTATTAAGAAGGTCGATAATGCGGACAGCCATCTCTTCATGGTCCCCCGACTTCACTGTATAGCCCGTCACGTCTTCGGCGATCGCCTCACGAGCGCCGCCTACATCGGTAGCCACGACTGGCAGACCCGCGGCCATGTATTCCAGGATCGCATTGGCAAAGCCTTCGGCCGTTGAACTCAGCACGCCTATCTCCGAAGCGAACAATAAATCGGCTACGTTGTCACATCTGCCCAGGAAGAACACGTCGTCCCGAATTCCGAGTTGAGCGGCAAGTTCACTCAAGGCCTCCATCAACTCACCTTCGCCCGCGATGGCAAATCCAGCGTTGGGAACCGCGGCGCGGACACGGGCAGCGGCCCGCAGGAACATCGGATGATCCTTTACCGGATTGCGCAGATTGGCCACGATACTGATGTAGCGGCGATCCGAAGGCAGACTAAGTCCAGCCAGTGCTTCTTCACGGCTTAGCCCGGCGCGAACTTTCAAACGTTCCAGATCGAGGCCGTTGTAATGCTGGATGATCTTGGCAGGATGAACGCCTTCCCGAATCAATTGGTTCTGCACCACCAGGCAGTTGGCGATCACGCGATGTGACAGACGAAAGGCAGCCCGCTCTGCGCGTTTCTGCAAAGGAGTTCGAAATCCATCAGTCTCACCTTTCGAAGTAACGCGAGCGCGCACGCCGGCAAGAAATCCCCCGAACATGCCGAAGATGTTCGTATAAAAACAGTGCGTGTGGACGACATCGATTTCGTTCTCTCGAATGAAACGAACCAGGCGGCGCAACTGCTTAACGAAGTTGAGATCGTAGAAGCTGGTCAGTGCATATTCGTGAATCTCGCCAATGCCGAGCTGATCGGCTTCGAGCCGGAGCGAGCCACGATTCTGCAGACAGGCAAGATGCACGCGGCACTTTCCGCTGGCGTGCAACTGGGTTAAGAGCTGCATGGCCTGGCGTTCACTGCCGCCCTGCTCGAAACTATCGATGATGAATAGAACGTTTGGCTTCATGTGCGAATGTCACGTTTTTAACGAATCGGTTCCCAACTGGCATAGCGTTGGCCGCGCAGAAACTTATAACAGCCAATCAACGAGGCTAGATTTGCGAGCAGGAAGTATTGTGGGAACGCCAGCAGACGACTGCGAATCCCTACACGATCCAACATCCATGCGATTCCGGGGCACGCGTAGCAGAGTACTTGTAACGCCAACATTAATCGAAAGAACGAAGCGCCGGAAGCCAACACTGCGGACGAGACGAACAACCCCATGAGAAAGAAAGGGACCAGGTACCTCATCACCTTGTGCGAAATAAGTTGCACTCCGTAAAAGCCGCTGCGCAGAGGATTGAGCAGAGAACGGTGCCGCCAAAGGTCCGTGAAAGTTTGCGCGATGATCCGCACGCGCATCTTCAATTCTTTGTCGCTCTGACGGTTGGTTTCCTCAGTGCACACGGCGTTCGGTTCAAAAACAGCGCGCAAATCCTGCTCGACCATCTTGGTCGCAATGATGAAATCGCTGCAGGCCTCGTGATAGAGCGGAACGTAAGCAGAACGCCGCACTGCATAGAGACATCCCGACGCGCCAATCAACGAACCCACGCGGCTTTCATGTCTTTTTAGAAATGTTTCGTAGTTCCAGTAGGACCGTGCTCCGTGTCCCACCCGCGAGCCTGACTCGTCGATGTATTCCAGACGCCCGGCCACGCATCCAACGGTGGGATCCGCAAAGCTGGGCATAATGGCGCGCACCGCATCCGGCTGATAAAGACTGGTGGCGTCGGAAAAAAGAATAATCTCGCCGTGAGCTTGCTCAACAGCTGAGTTCTGCGCGGCGGTCTTCCCTAATCGTTGAGACTGGCGATAGAGCTGGACGCCACGGCCGGCGAATGAGCGAGCAATCTCATCCGTGCGATCGGTCGAGCAGTCTGACGTGACAATTATTTCCAATAAGTCGCGGGGATATTCAAGGGCCAGAGTGTTATCGAGTTTCGCCGCCAGATCTCGCTCCTCATTGTAAGCCGTGATGATCACCGTGACCGTCTTCTCAAACTCGCCGCGGCGGACTTTACGA